>CALACF010000263.1 GCA_937890245.1 uncultured Flavobacteriales bacterium | reverse complement strand
TTTGGCTGAGGCCCAGGACCACCATCCTTCGATGCACAACGAGTACAATTATGTGCGCATCGAACTTCGAACGCACGACGCCGGAAATGTCGTAACGCAACGCGACCGCCAGTTGGCGGCCGCAATTGATGAGATTTTAAGCTGAGCTGAGCTGGCTTTAGCTGAACTGGAGCGTCAGCGGTTCCATAAGCCGCCAGGGTTTGTACTGTCCTGCGAGCGACCCTATCACGAAGTGAAATATCGGAACGCTTGTGTTAAGCCAAAAGAGGCTTACTGCTTCCCAGGCCGGGCCTTTACAGGCGAACCGCTCGCAGGGGCAGCAGGTGCAGACTTCACTGGAGCGTTCGGGTCGGGCGTGACCTGGGCACCGATGGTGATGCGGGTCTGCTCGGGAACCGTGTTGGCGTTGATCGTGATCGTCTTCGTCTGCTTGTTCTTCTTGCCCTTCGAGTTGAACTTCACCTCGATAGAGCCGGTTTCACCCGGGGCGATGGGCTCCTTTGGACACTTGGGAACTGTGCAACCGCATGATCCTTTGCAGCGGTCGAGGATGAGGGGCTCGGTGCCGGTGTTGGTAAATACGAAATTGTGGGTGACCGCGTCGCCCTCGTCGATGGTTCCGAAATCCCAATGGTTCTCTTCGAACGTCATCGTGGTAGACGGGCCAGCAGGAGCTGCAGCTTCACGGCGAGAAGGGTCGCTGTTGTCTGTGGCTGCTGCATCGGCTGCGGCATTTGCAGCTTCTGGAGCGGCAACGGTTGCGACAGCATCGGCTGAATTGGCATCACCAGCAGCGCCAGAAGCGTCGTCAGAGCAAGCGGAAAGGGCCGTCAGAGCGGCGAGAGCGGTGCCCATGATCAGGGCAGAGAAGATGCGGGGGTTGTGCATGATGTTCATTTCAGGTGCGATTGCGGGTGCGAATTTAATGTGTGAGGCCGTGCGAGCCATACGTGCCGTTGCGCAACACGTCGATGCCGCGGCGGTAAATGGGGTTGATGGGGTTGAGCACCTCGTAGAATGCGGGTGCATCGAAAAGAGAGCGGGCGAGTAGTGCCTTCAGTCTCAGTAGGATGGCGTATTCAGATGTGTTCCAGTCTTCTTCCACAAATTCCACCTCATCGTCAACGCCCGATGCGATGAAACCGTCAATAAAGTCTTGGGAGAGGGTGAAGTTTGCTATGAAATCGGCGCGATCGGGGTGGGCGCGTTCGAGTTTTTTGCGCTGTCCATCGACGTATTCCAGGACGTAGCGGTTGAAGAGGCCCTTGCGGAGCATGTTGCGGAAGTAGTCGGAGTTGAGCGTCGTGTCGATTGGGACGAACACATCGGGCAAGATGCCACCGCCACCGTAAACCGTGCGGTGCAAAATCTGCGTTTCGTAGCGCAATGAGTCAGGCAAGTCGAGCGAGTCCAGCGAGAGGAGTTCGCCTTTTTCGTAGCGTTCATATTTCTCGGCGCGGTAGGCGTCGTTGCCCTCGGCGTAAGGTTTCTGAATGCAGCGGCCCGAAGGCGTGAAGTATTGCTGGACGGTTAGGCGCACAGCACTGCCGTCGGGCAAGCGCACCGGGCGCTGCACCAATCCTTTGCCGAAGGAACGGCGCCCCACAATCAGCCCGCGATCCCAATCCTGCACAGCCCCAGAAACAATTTCACTGGCCGACGCGCTCGACCCGTCCACAAGCACCACGAGGCGCCCCTTTTCGAAGCGGCCCTTGCGTCCTGCATTGCGGTCTTCGCGTGGAAAGGCTCGCCCATCTGTGAACACGATCAGCTTGTCGCTGTCGAGAAACTCGTCGCCCATGGCAATCGCAGCAGATAGCATGCCGCCTCCGTTGCCCTGCAGGTCCAGTACGAGATCTTTCATTCCTTCAGCGTTCAGCTTGTCGAGCGCCTCATGCAACTCGTCCATGGTGCCCTTGGAGAATCGATTGAGCTTGATATATCCAATTTCGTTGTCGACCATGTAACTCGCGTCGATTGAGAAAATTGGAATTTTGTCGCGGATGATTTCGAAGACAATGAGCTCTTTTTCACGACCGCGCTTGATACCGACATCGACTTGGGTGCCTTTGGGCCCCTTCAAAAGGCGCATCACATCCTTGTTCGTGACGCCAGTGCCAGCGCAGACTTCGCCGTCCACAGTGACGATCCGGTCGCCCGCCATGATCCCCAGCCGCTCACTCGGTCCGCCCGAAATGGTGGAGACGACCATGATGGTGTCCTTCATGATATTGAATCGAATGCCCACACCTTCAAAGTTGCCATTGAGCGGTTCGTCGGCTGCTTGTAGATCTTCGGCCGGGATATATACGCTGTGCGGATCGAGCTCCTCGAGCATGCCCACGATTGCCGCCTCAACCAGCGCTTCGCTATCCACCGTGTCCACATACATGCGGTTCAGGTAGTACAGGAGCGTGTTGAACTTCTCGGTGGTGGCCTTTGGGTCGGGCTTTTGAGCTGCGTTGTGGCCATTTTGAGCATATGCGGTTGAGGCTTGTAGGCCAATCAAGCAAAGCGCGGCGAGGATAAAAGTTCGTTTCATGTGCAGCTGTTAAAGATAGGGGGACGCTTCGGGGAATGGGCGAGGGGGGCGAAGAGTTTTGCATATTTTGGAGTTGAGTGTTGGCGTAACTTGGCGGGCTGAAACCGACGATTGAAACCGACGCTTGAAACCGACGCTGAAACCAACGCTTGAAACTGACGACATGTTTA
>CALACF010000262.1 GCA_937890245.1 uncultured Flavobacteriales bacterium | reverse complement strand
GAGCTCGCTGCAGCAAGAGCTCGACCTGCTCGCCGAGCAGCTGCGTGCGCAGCGACATCGAGAATTTGCGCAGTCCTCTGAGCGTAGAGGTCAGGTCAAGCCCGACAAGGAGCGCGCGCCGCAGACCGGCCATGGCCCCACCGAGCAGCCGAACTTGCCCATCGAAGAGCTAGAGCACCCCATCGAGAAGCTCGACGACTGCCCGCTGTGCGGCGAGACCGTCGAGCTTTGGACCGGCCAGACGGAGGACTCCGAGGAAGTCACGGTCATCGAACGGAAGTTCGTGGTGCACAAGCACAAACGCCACAAGGCGCGCTGTAAGTGCGGTGGCCATGTGCAAACAGCGCCAGGGCCAAACCGACTCATTTCAGGCGGTCGATATTCCATGGCGTTCGCGCTTGCGGTCGCGCTCGACAAGTATCTCAAGCACATGCCGCTGGCACGGCAGGAAAGGTCGATGGCTGACCGCGGCCTTGTCGTTACCCGCCAGACGTTGTGGGACCAGCTCTTCGCGTTGAGCAGGCTGTTCGTGGCGACGTATGACGCCTTGCGGGAGCACGTGCTCGACGCTGACGTCATCGGCGCCGACGAGACCACGTGGCGCATGCTCACCGGCAAGAAGAAATGGTGGGTTTGGGCCGTGGGGCAGCCAGACGGAATTCACTACACCATCGCCTCGTCGCGCAGCCACAAGGTCGCCGGTCAGGTGATGGGGAAGTTCGCTGGCATCGCCATGGTCGACGGATATGTCGCCTACGGAACCTTGCAGAGAGCCCGCAAAGGCAAGGGTTTAGCGACCTTCACCCTCGTGGCCTGTTGGGCGCACGTCAGGCGAAAATACGTGCATTGCGAGGCCGACTATCCGGAGGCGACGGAGGTCATCGGGCTCATCGGCGAGTTGTTTCGGATCGATCGAGAGGTTGCGGAGACGGATTGGCCGAGTGACGCCGCACGCCTTGAGGAGTTGGGCCGCCGCCGCGCGACCGAATCGAAAGCCGTGCTGGCGAAAATCCGGACGTGGCGCAAAGAAGTGCGAGCCGTGCCGCGGTCGTCGCTCGACCGTGCCGTGAATTACATGGAGGACTTGTGGACCCGGTTGGTGGTGTTCGCGGGCGACGCACGTGTGCCGTTGACCAACAATTTGCTCGAACGCGGGATGCGAGGGCCAGCAATCGGAAGGAAGAATCACTACGGTTCCAAATCTTTGCGCGGAACGCAGGTGGCGGCCGTGATGTACAGCTTGATTGAGACCTGCAAGCTGCTGGGCGTTTCGTCCGAGCAGTATCTGACGACGCTCGCCGAGCGTGCGCTGGTGAACGGTGAAGACTTCGTGCTGTTGCCTCACGAGTTCAAGGCCGAGCTAGCAGCTCAGGCGTAGACGGCGGGTTCTGGACGGCAGGGGCTACTGCGAACACGTACCCTCGACGAGCCGCACAACCTCTTTGCAGTCGCCGACGGTGAAGTCGCCGCCGATGTGAATGATGCCACCCGTCTCTCGATCCTGGCACCACAGCCGTACACCGTTCACGTTCTTCCACGGCGCCGACCAGGTTTCATCCTCGTACTGCCGGATGCAGTGAGCGT
>CALACF010000261.1 GCA_937890245.1 uncultured Flavobacteriales bacterium | reverse complement strand
GCGGGCGGCATCCTGCGTTGCGTAGGGCCCGTTTTCAACCGGCAGGTTTTGCTCGGCATACTGGAAGTCTTCGACGATCGCCGCATAGACCTCTCCAACAGAAACGCGCGGCGATGGGCCCGCGTTTGCCTCCAGTCTCAAGGGGATGCCCAAGTGGCTGTTTTCGGCCGTGTAGCCGTAGGGATAGGCCCAGAGGCGCACCAAGTACCAATGACAAACCGCCCTTACAAAACGGGACTCAGCTTCAAGCCGCAAACGATCGGCCTCACCCAGGTCGTCAACCAAGTCGAAATTGGCCATCACCACATTTGCACGATTGATGGCATAGTAGAAATCCGTGTAGACCCCGCCCGTCGTGGGCGTGAAGAAATTCGTCTCGCGGTACCAAACCGCTGTGTAGTCCAGCGACGAAAAAGGCCGCGCGAGGTTCCCGCTGAGCAGTTCAGACATCGCCTGCGCCCGGCCGCCGAGCAGGTTCGCCAGCACGTCATAATTCGAGTTCAACAGCCTTTGCAGGTCTTCAGCATCGTTGATCGCGTCCTCGGCCAGGATCACATCGCCCGGAGCAAACTCCAGCATCTTGTCACAGCCCGGCGCCAGCATCAGCAGCCCGCCCATCAATACTGCCGACTTAAACGTCTTCAAACCCTTCAAAACCTTCATAACATTCATCTTGGCGCACATTAAAAGTTCATTGAAACACTCACCGTCCACGCCCGCTCTTGCGGCGGTGTCAGGTAGGTGACGTTCGGTGAGAGATTCCGGTCCTGTGCATTTTCAAAGTCGCGGACCACTTCGGGATCGAGCCCGGGAAAATTGGTGATGGTGAAAAGGTTCGTCACGCTCGCCGCGAATCGCAGGCCCGTGATTTCAGTCGAGCCCGTCTTCAAGTCGTCAAATGTGTAGCCCAGCGACACATTGCGCATCCGGAAATACGAAGCGTCAAAGACAAACAAACTCGTGTTCCACCAAGGGAAGCCCGAGGGCAGGCCGTAGGTCGTTTCGTCGAGCGTCAAACGGGGGAACGTCGACTCGTCGCCTGGTTGGCGCCAGCGATCGAGAATTTCTGTGCGCATGTTCCATGACGAAACCACGCCGAGCTGGCGCTTGGCCGAGCTGTCGAATATTTTGGCTCCGTAGCTGAACGTTGCAAGGGCCTGTAGGTCCCAATTCTTCCACCGGAACGTATTGGTGATGCCGCCCACAAATTCCGGCAGCCCATCGCCGACGTATTGGCGTTCTGAATTGTCATAATCAAAGGTCTCATTGCCTTCGCGGTCGAGGTAAACCGGCAGTCCCGTTTCCGAATCGACATGCGAGAACATCATGAGGTAGAACGAGCCGACGGGCGACCCGGGGATGACGCGCGAGTCGTTTGTGCCACCGCTTACCGCGTCGGGTGTGTAATCTCCGATGTCCACGAGCTCGTTGTAGTTGCGGGCCACATTCAGGTCGGTTGTCCATTGGAATTGGCCGACGAGGTTGCGCGACTTGATGCTCAGCTCTAGGCCGCGATTCAAGATTGTTGCCACATTGTCCCAGCGGTTGGTAAAGCCCGTAGAAGCTGGCGTGGAGACGTTCATAATTACGTCCTGGGCCAGCTTGTTGTAGTAGCCGATTTCGGCCGTTACGCGGTCGTTCCAAAAGCCCAATTCTACCGAAGCATCCACCGTCCGTGAGCTCTCCCAATGCAGGTCGTGGTTCGAAGGCTGGATCGGGAAGAGGATGGGCTGCCCGTTGTAGAGGATGCCATTGTCCGGTGAGGAGTAGGTGCCGAAGCGCGCGTAATCAGGCAGGGCCGCGTTGCCCGTTTTGCCCCAACTCGTGCGCAGTTTCAAAAACGAAATGGTCTCGCTTTCCAATACTTCAAACCAAGGCTCGTCCGAAACGACCCAGCCCGCACTCAGCGATGGAAAGAAGCCGTACCGATAGTTGCGGCCGAAGCGCGAAGACCCGTCGACCCGGCCAGTGGCCTGGAAGAAGTAGCGATCGGCGATGGTGTAGTTTGCCCTGGAAAAGTAGGAGAGGAAGCTGTGCTGCGAGGGGTTGTTCACCGTGCGCAACCCATTGGCCGCTTCCACCAAGCTGTCCGACTGGAATATCGGCCCAGTGACATCCGAGAAATTGATGCCATAACCGTAGGCATCCGTGCGCTGAAACTCGGAACCTGCAAGCAAGTCCAGCGCCTTTTCTTCCGCCACGTCGATCCGGTAATTGGCCGTCAATGCATAATTCCAATTCAGCACGTAATTGGCATATCGGCCGGCATACCCCAAGTCAGAAGTTGAATTAAGGCCAGGCGGATTGAAGATGTCCTCGCGGACGTGCATGTAGTCAAAACCCCCGCTGCCCTTGATGAAAAGTTTGTCGGTGGGGGTGAGAATGAGGCTTACGTTGTTGATGGATCGGTCCTCTGTGGTGATCCAGGTCTTGCTCTTGCGGACGGCCACCGCGTTTTTCGTGCCGCCCCATTCGTCCTTGTAGAGGAAGAAATCGCCGGGCGCCGCAATGGTGTCACCGCTGGAAGTGATGTCGTAATCGCTGTGCACGACGGGGTAATAGGGAAGGGCGTTGCTCATGGCGTCGCCCAGTCCGCCCGACCAAGCGGCGTCGATTCGGTCGTTGGTTCCCCGGCTCAACGAGCTCGAGACCATGACTTTTGCCCAGTCTGTGAGGGCGTAGTCAAAGTTGATCCGGCCGCTCGCGCGGCTGTAGCTGTTGCCCAGCAGGTAGCTGCCGTTGTGGTCATACGAGACGCCGGTGTACAGTGAGTAGTCCTCGCCGCCTTTGCGCATACCGAAGCTGTATGCGTACTTGCTTCCAGTTCCCACAGTTTGATCGGTCCAATCCGTGTCGGTTTCCATGGCCCGTTCAAAGGCCGCCTTTCTCGTTTCGGGGCTGTCATTGCGGCCCGAGAAATTCGGGAGCCAAACGTAGCCCGTGCCACCATCATTTTCCCATGCCTCTTGACGCAAAGTCAAGTATTGCTGGGTGTTGAGCATGTTCGGAAGGGTTGCTGCGCGCGATCCGCCAACGTTCGAGCTGAACTCGTAAGAGGTGCCTTCCTGGCCGCGCTTGGTCGTGATGAGAATGACGCCGTTGGCCCCGCGCGAACCATAGATACCGGTGGCCGCAGCGTCCTTCAAAATCTCGACGCTTTCGATGTCGTTTGGATTGATGGTGGCCAGCGGATTGTTGTTCATTGCGCCCGAGTTGCCACGCAAGAAATACTCTTGTGTAATCGGAATGCCGTCGACCACATACAAAGGGTCTCCAGAAGCGGACACCGAGGCAACGCCGCGCACGCAG
>CALACF010000260.1 GCA_937890245.1 uncultured Flavobacteriales bacterium | reverse complement strand
AATTTTATCAGGCTATCCTCCACCATTTCCCGCACAGTGCGCGCGAGTCCTTCAGAGCCAAATACGACCGGATTCCCTGGCGGCATGACGAAGCCAGCTTTGATGCGTGGTGTGCAGGAAAAACGGGGTATCCCATGGTCGATGCCGGCATGCGTGAATTGAATGCGACGGGCTTTATGCACAACCGAGTGCGCATGGTTGTGGCCAGTTTTCTCTGCAAGCACCTGCTTATCGACTGGCGATGGGGCGAACGCTATTTCGCCGATAAACTCCTCGATTATGAGTTGGCATCCAATGTAGGCGGTTGGCAATGGGCTTCTGGTAGCGGTTGCGATGCCGCCCCGTATTTCCGGGTGTTCAACCCTGAAAGTCAGATGAAGAAATTTGACCCTCAGGGTCACTACATCAAGAGGTGGGTGCCCGAGTGGGGAACCTCTGGCTATGTGGCGCCCATCGTAGAACACAAGATGGCACGCCAACGGGCCATCGACACATACAAGGCGGCCTTGGCAGGGGCGTAACTTATCGGTATGGACGTTCCTGCAGCCTCGGTTTCTGGGCATTTTTTATGTGCCGATACAGCGTCGCCCACATCCTGATATGGGATCAAATATAATTTGTCTTCAGCATCCTTACGCCATGCCCAGCTGGACGTTTGAAGGCTGACGTATCGCGTGGGGATTTTCGCGGCTTGGGTCAGCCATCAAACCTCCAGCGGGTACGGTAGCCGGCATGGCTGCGGACGTTGAAGACTTCCCCGCTCTCGAGCATGAGATACTGGCCTTTGACGGCGGCGAGTCGGCCCGAGAAGATGGGCTGTTTGTCGAGGCGGACCGATTTCACTTTCTCAGGCCAATGCGTGTGCGGGTACTTGAAGTGGGTGACGTGGTCGTCCGCATCGAGATCTGCAATGAAGGATTCGTAGGCGGGGTCGAGCGCTTCGATGGCCTCCTCTTTTGCTTCGAGCAGCGCCTTGTCGATTTCAGTCTTATGGTCGGCGTTCTGGGCGAGATCAGTGCTGGGCACGGTTCTGTGGCCCAAGGTTAACATGCTGCGCCACAAGGTGCGGTCGCTAAATTCGGATTTGAGGTCGACTTCGATCTGGCCGGCTAGCGCGCGGTATGGCGTGCGGCAAAGCACGACGGCTGCAGCTGCGCCTTGGTCGATCCAGCGCTGTGGCATCTGCGTGGCGCGCGTCACCCCTACTTTGATGCCGCTTGTGTACGAGAGGTAAACGATGTGAGGCTGCATGTGATGCTCCATCTCCCAAGCGTGGTCACGAAGGGCGACCCCCTCGTGTATTCGGCTGAGCTCGGGCCGCAGGATGCTCGGTACGCCTAGCGGACTTTCTTGGAACGCCTTGAAGCCCATGCCGTCCATGTAGGTTTTGCGGATTCGGGAACCGGAGACCGTGCAATGGATGGCGCCCGTAAACTCGAGATGGATTTGTTGGCCGACCCGGTCGTTGAGCTGGATTTGGGGCTGGTTGTCGAGGATGTCGGCCGTTGAGAATTGGTATTGAACACGACCAGAATCGTCTAGTTTCACAGCCATTTTTCGAAGGTTGCCCTCGCCTTCCAAAGAGTCGTGCAATTCGCCTTGCATATTCACGGTATAATATCTATCTTGTGGGGCTGAACACACCTTGAACTCAAAGCTATGCTTCTACGCTCCTCAATCGGCATTTTCGCCGTGATTTTTGCCTCCATTACTTCGCTCAATGCTCAGGGCTTTACGGAGAGTTTCGAGGATTACAACGCGGGCGACTACGTTGTGGTATCCAGCGAGCACTTTGACACGTGGGTCACAGGTGGCGGTGGCACTGCTGGTGACGCTGTGATCACCGATTCTTTGGCCAGTGATGGTGCCAATTGTTTGGAGATTGAACAGACCAATGCATTAGGTGGCGATACAGACGTTCTGTTGCTGATCGGCGAAACCGAGGGAAATTGGGGTGTGAACTTCGACTTACAGATGGTCGGCGGAGCTGGCGGTTACTTCAATGTGCAAGGCACTGAAGAAGCTGGTTCAGGAACCGAGAGCTGGCAGTTGAACTTCGCCGAGGACGGAGCTGGAACAGCCGCTATTGATGGGCCATGGGGCACAACGACTGCGAGTATGGCAACAGATGAATGGTATAATGTTGATTTGGTGATTGACCTCGATCAGGGTTTGATGCAGATGAGTATTGACGGAGAGATTCTTCTACAAGGCGTGTACGCTGGCATCTTGGGAAGCATAAATTTCTTTGCTTGGACAGGTGGAACTGGACTCGGTCATTACTTCGTGGACAATATCAACGTTGCACCGAGCACCGTGGTTTTGCAGTCTGTTCAGGAAACTGAGGTAAACTTCTCATTCGGACCGAACCCTACTTCTGGAGAGATCCGCATTGAGACGGGTGTTTACGGAGCTTCAATGACGGTGTACGCTTTGACGGGCCAGGCCTTGTTTACGCAGCGCCTTGACAGCCCAGTTCAACAGGTAACCTTGGACATGCCAGAAGGCGTGTACTTAATGGAGATCAAGTTCAACGGCCAGCGCCAGATGCGCAAGGTGATCGTGTCTCGCTAATCAAAAGAAATTTGAGGGCTGCGATTCTGCAGCTGTCAACGTATTGAAGAGCGCTCACCAAAAGGTGGGCGCTTTTTTTTGGGGCTAAAACTTTCTGCCTAAATTTTCGCAATGAACCAGTTCGATAAAACTTCGCCCTCCATTTTATTGACGACGCTATTGTCCGCGCTATTGACGCTTGCTGCATTCAGCGAATCAACTGCTCAACGTGTGTTGATGATCGGAATCGATGGAATGCGCGCAGATGCGATGGTGGCAGCTGATACGCCCAATCTAGATGCACTCGCGGCCCAAGGTGTGTTCAGTACTGATGCGCTCAACGATGATATCACGATCAGCGGCCCGGGTTGGTCCGCAATTTTATGCGGCGTGCTGTCTGAGAAACACCTTGTGACGGACAATGATTTTGCAGGAAATAATTATGCTGCCTACCCTACGTTTTTAAGCCGCCTTGAAGCGGCTGATGCGGACTTGAATACGGTCAGCATATGTCAATGGGATCCTATCAATGACGAAATTGTCGATGGGGGTGCCGATGTGATCATCAACACGGGGTCAAGTGCTGAGACGCGCGATGAAGCGATGATTGTGTTGGGCGGTTCGGACCCTGATGCTGTGTTCCTGCACTTTGACGATGTTGACTATGCTGGGCAT
>CALACF010000259.1 GCA_937890245.1 uncultured Flavobacteriales bacterium | reverse complement strand
AGTCAGATCACAAGGAGCGGAGATCCAGCCCTCGCCATTGATCATGGCCGCCAGCTCGCCGAGGGTCATGCCATGGGCAAGGGGGATGGGGTGCATGCCGACGAATGAGCGAAAATTCGTGTCCAACATGGGACCGTCGGTCAGGGCGCCGTTTGGATTGGGTCGGTCCAGTACGATGAGCGGTATTCCATGCTCGGCCGCGGATTCCATAACGTAATGCAAGGTGGAGAGGTAGGTGTAGAACCGAGCGCCGACGTCCTGGATATCGAACAAGAGTAGGTCGAGGCCCGCGATCATTTCGGGCGTCGGCTTCTTCGTCCTTCCGTAAAGTGAGTGGATGGCGATGCCGCTGACGGGATCGACGCCATTTTCAATGTGCGCGCCCGCAGCGGCTCGCCCTCGAAACCCATGTTCGGGCGCAAAGGCAGCCGTCACGTGAACGCCTCGGCTGAGCAAGGTGTCTACCAGATGCACGCCATCCACCACGGCCGTGTGGTTGCAAACAACGCCGACCGTTCGGCCTTCAAGCAGCGGCAGGTAGGCCTCCATGCGGGCGTCGCCCAGCGTAATTTGCGCTGGTGTTTGCGCGGGCGCGGGAACCGGCGCACACGAAAGACCCACGCCCAACGCGAATGCCAGGGCTACGAAAAAACTCAAGTTCTTCACGGCCCGAAAGTACGTCCGGCACGGGCTCCACGAAAGCCCCGTCCGCTTACCTTGCGCCGCATGCGCCGAAACCGCTTCAGCAGCCCCACCCGATTTATCGCCTCGCGTTTGGCGGTTGACCCCACGGGCAAAGGCATGGCGCGGCCGGTCGTGCGCATTGCAACAGGCGGTGTCGCCGTGGGGATCGCGATGATCATCCTTTCGTGGTCTGTGGTGCGTGGCTTCCAGCAAGAAGTCCAGGAGCTCGTCGTCGGCTTCGGGTCCCACGTACGGGTTGTCGCCCCAGAGCAAGGCCGGGCCCAACAAACAGCTCCCTTTGAGGCCAGCGCCATCGACACGGCCCGCATCCTGGCGATCCCAGGCGTCCGCCATATCCAACAATTCGGCCAGATTCCCGGCATTTTGCAGGTCGACGACCAAGTGAAGGGCGTCGTCTTCAAGGGCTTCGGCGCAGATTTTGATCGCGAATTTTTCGGCCGCCGGGTGGTCGAAGGCCGCCTGCCAAATTTCGGATCAACAACAACCGCAGCTGCAACCTCAACCTCAGCAGCGCCCAACAACGACCTCCTGATCGGAGCCACAACGGCCGGCAAGCTGGGCCTTGCGCTCGATCAGAAGATCCGAATCTACTTGGCCGATAGCCGCGGCGGCGTTCGGCCCCGCGTATTCAAAATCTGCGGCCTTTACGCAACCGGCCTCCAAGAATTCGACGCGTCTTTCGTCTTCGGCGACCTCCAGCAAGTCGCTGACCTCAGTGGCTGGGACAGCACCCAAACCGGCGGCTACGAAATCCTGCTCGACGACTACGACTCAATCTGGGCGGCACAGGACTCCATCTTCTTCAACGTGCCATTTGGCCTCGACGTCCAATCCATAACGGAACAACACCCGGAGCTCTTCAACTGGCTGTCCATGCTGGATATGAATGTCGAACTGATCATTGCCCTGATGGTCTTCATCGCCATCATCAACCTGGCGAGCGCCATGCTCATCATCATGTTGGAGCGCGCGCGAAGCATTGGCCTGCTGAAAGCGATTGGGATGACGGACCGTCCGCTGATCACGATTTTCATCCGGCTTGCCGGTCGAATTTTCATGCAAGGCATGCTGTGGGGGAACGCGGTCGGGCTCGGCTTGGCGCTGCTGCAACGGGAGACAGGCTGGGTAAAACTCGATGCAAGCAGCTACTATCTCTCCGAGGTTCCTATGCTAATTCAGTGGCGGCAATTGCTGGCAATCGAAGCCGCGGTGCTTCTCGTATGCGTGCTGGTGATGGCGCTCCCGGCGATGTATGTCGCGCGCATCGACCCGGTGCGGGCGCTCAAATTTGACTAGTCCATGGCCATGAACTCCGGGATATATGGGGCGATCAGCTCGGAAAACAATTCGCTCGGCCTGATCGAGTCGGGCGTGCTGCCCGAACAGGCACATTTCGTTGACTCGGAGGCGGAATCGTATGCGCTGAATGGCGTTTGCTTGAACCTCCTAGAGATATTTGGAAATGAAGCGCCTCGCGCTCATGACTTCCGCGCAGTACTGATGTCACCCGACCGGTTCGAAGAAATGGAGGGGCCGGTTCAAGGATTTCATTTTGACAAGCAAAGGTGTCGTTTGCTCCTGCACACGGATTTTGCTCGACAACAGCCCGTCTATTATTATCATAGCGAAGCGCATTTTGTTTTTGCCTCCTCCTTGGCGGATGTTGTCTCGATATTACGAGGCCTCAACGTCCCAGTTAAAGCAGATGTTCATGCCGCTGCGATGCTCCTGACATTTGCTTCGGTTCTCGGTGAAAAGACCTTGGT
>CALACF010000258.1 GCA_937890245.1 uncultured Flavobacteriales bacterium | reverse complement strand
TTAGTGCAATGCAAAATGGGGACAAGGTGGGGGCCTTGTTGTTTACCGACCGGGTGGAGAAATTTATTCCGCCAAAGAAGGGCCGGAGTCATGTACTGCGCATTGTTCGCGAACTTCTAGAGTTTGACCCGGTAGGTCGCGGGACCGACCTGGAACTCGCCCTAGAGCATTTTTCTCGGGCCATGAAAAAGCGCACGATTTCGTTTTTGATCAGCGATTTTCAAGTGGAACTCGAGGGCGAAGAGAAGGGCAGCAGCTTCGAAAAAATCTTGCAGCGCGCCGCACGAAAACATGACTTGGTCGCCCTGCAAATGGCAGCACCAATGGATTTAGAGATGGGCGATATGGGTTGGGCTTTGAGTTGCGACCCCGAAACTGGGCAGCAGGATTGGATGCGTACCGGCGGCAAGGCTTGGAGGAAGCGATTCAATGCCGCTGCAGATCAGCATCAGAAATCACTCGAGCAGCATTTTCGCAGATGCGGCATCGACCACACCCGTCTGCGGACAGACCGACCTTATGTTGAGCCGCTCATGCAATTATTCGATCGCCGTGGAAAGTAAGCGCCCATCTTTTGCTTGGATGCTCGCCTTTGCGGGGCTGTTGATTTGTGGGGAAACTGTGCGGGGACAGGCCGTGCTGGAGGCCCGGGTCGATACGCAGGAAATCGCCGTGGGTGAGCCTGTGCAGCTTTCGCTTCGCTTGGACCACAATCTGGCGGAAGACGCACGTTGGGATTGGCCGGTAATTCTGAGCGGCGACACCCTGGAAGGCGGCTGGGAAGTGTTGCGCGCTGATCCGATTGACACGCTGATGTCGGATGCCTTTTCCATGGGGCGACAACTTCTGCAACGCATCGAAATCACGCATTGGGACAGTGGCCTGATTGCCATCGCTCCGCTTGTATACATCGACACGGTGGGCGACCAAGAACTTGCCACAACCGAGATCCAAATTCGTGTCACAGTCCCGGAGGTACCACCCGAGGTAGCGCTGCGTGACATCCAGGGTTTTGAATCCATTGCGTGGACCTTCAGCGAGCGGGTTGTGCAGGTTTTGCCCTGGCTTATCGGACTGCTACTGCTTGCTTGGCTTGTCTGGCGCGCCTGGAAATTCTGGAAGGCGCGGGAGCCCGAAGAGCGTGCTTTGGAAGACGCCCTGGCCACCCCAGCTGAGCCGCATCACATCGTTGCGCTTCGTGCGTTGCGGGCGCTCGAGAAAGAGCAGCTCTGGCAGAAGGGGGGCGAAAAAGATTACCACGGCCGCCTAACCGCCGCGGTTAAAACGTTTGTCGAAGGACAATTCGACACGCCCATGGTGGACCGGAGCACATCCGAGATTCGGCGCATGCTCGTCCATCCGCCCGCTGGGCTCTCACGCGATCACGCAGCCCAACTGATGGCCTTGCTCGACAGCGCGGATGCCGTGAAATTTGCGAAGCACAAGCCAGGGGCGGACGTGCATGAGCGTGCGATGCGCCAGGCGATCAACTTGGTGGAGTCCCTTATTCCTGAAGACGAACCGGATGTTTGATCGACTGAAGACGATTCACCGAAGCGCTCTTCACATGGGCCTGCGGACGCTCGCTGCCCAAGGCATTGCGTGGCTCGGCATCGCGGCTGCCATGCGCGCGTCATACGTGCACTTTGAATGGATGCACCCCGAGCGGAATTGGGGCTTACTCCTGCTGGGGGGCTGGAGCCTGTATTCAGCGCTGCGGCCTTCCCGCGGGCCCGTCATGCAACGGAACGCGCGGCATCTTAATGTCAAACCGCCAGCTTGGCAGCAGTGGGCGATCTTGGCGCCCGGGACCCTGCGAACGGCGGCGTTGGGCCTGCTGGTATTGGCATCTGCACAGCCACAATCGAACTCGAGCATCGAGAACATGACGCGGGAGGGGATCGACATCGTTTTGGCGATGGACGTTTCGGTGAGCATGCTGAGTAAGGACCTGAAGCCCAATCGACTGGAGGCCTCGAAAAGCGTTGCCTACGAGTTCGTCTCTGGCCGCCCGCACGACCGGGTCGGGCTGGTTGTTTATGAGGGTGAGAGCTATACGCAGGTCCCGCTGACCACGGACCACCGCATCGTTTTAGACGGCATCCAGCACATCAATTCTGGCCGCGTGGAAGGCGGAACGGCGATAGGTATGGGATTGGCAACGGCTGTCAACCGACTTCGCAAGTCGGACGCCAAGAGCCGGGTCATCATTCTTTTCACCGATGGGGAGAACAACGCCGGTCAGGTCAACCCGCGCGATGCTGCGCAATTGGCAAAAATTCAAGGGGTTCGGGTGTACACCATCGGACTCGGAACGATTGGGAAGGCAAAGAGTCCAGTGCGCATGTATGCCGACGGTAGTTTCGAGTACGACTGGGTCGACGTGCGGATCGACGAGGCGGTTTTGCGCGACATCGCAGATGCGACGGGCGGCAAGTATTTTCGGGCGACGTCCAAGGCCAAGTTGCGCGAGATCTATGAGGAAATCGACGCCCTAGAAAAGACGCGATTCAATGTGTTTCGGTACAACAAGCGCACGGAAGAATTCGCTGCCTTTGCGTGGCTCGCTCTTCTCTTACTCAGTATCGAAGCGCTATTTGCCCACACCCTTTTTCGCACGCTACCATGAGTGAAGACAAGGCATTGCCAACATACAAAGTCTTCGGGCATCTGGGCGGATTGCTGCTGCTCGAAATCTTGTTCTGGGCCGCTGTGGGCGGGGTGGTTCTGGTGGCACGCAACATCGCACCAAACATCGATGTTCACTACCCCGAACATTGGGTGGCGTTGCTTGTGGCGCCCGCAGGACTTCTCCTCTTTGCCGGACATTACCGCTGGAAACGCAAGATGATGGGGCGCTGGGTGGACGCTGAATTTGGACGCACCATCTGGCCTGGCGGACTGCCCCGGCGCTCGGTTACGCGCTTCGTCCTTTGGCGGACTGGCATCGCATTCATAGGTATCGCATTGCTGGACCCCGTGGTGGGCATGCGACTGGAAGAAGTTGAGGCCGAAGGAATTGACGTGATGATTGCCCTGGACGTTTCGCGGAGTATGCTAACAGAGGATGTGGGGATGGACCGCATCTCGTTGGGCAAGCGCACAATCGAACGCCTGATGGACCAGTTCGACGGCGACCGCGTTGGACTGGTGGTGTTTGCGGGCGATGCATTTGTGCAGGCACCGATCACCATGGATTTATCAGCCGTCAGTCTCTTTCTAGACGCGATTGACACGGAAACCATACCAACCCAGGGCACGGCTATCGGTTGGGCGATTGACGAATGTGCCCGCTCATTTGATACTGAAAGCGAAGCTGCTCGCGTGGTGATCATTTTAACGGACGGTGAAAACCACGAGGACGACGCCGTCCAAGAGGCCCTGTCTGCCAACCAAGAAGGGGTTCAAATTCACACCATCGGCATGGCCAGCGAGGGCGGCGGACCGATCCCTGAGTTCGACATCTACGGTCGGCAGCGTGGTTTCAAGGAAGGCCCCGACGGCCAACCCGTGGTATCCATGCTCGACGAGGCGCTGTTGATCGGCATCGCGGAAGCGGGCGACGGCACCTACACCCGGGCCGCCTCAGGCTACGTCAATATCGATCCCGTTTTGCAAGCCATCGGCTCGCTTGACGGGAAGGCCACCGCCAAGGTGACCTACACCGCATTCAGCCACCGTTTCGCCAATTTTATCGGTTTGGGCCTGCTGTTCCTGCTGCTAGAAATGGTCTGGCCCCGTGTTCAACGTGGACGGGCTGGGCGAGGTCTCGGCAAGCTGGCCACCCTGCTCCTGCTCTTTTTGTCCGCAGCCCCCGCCTATTCTCAGGGCGACAAAGCTGCAGCCATTGCAGGATCTGAGGCCTTCCTTTCAGGCCAATTCAGCAGCGCTGACAGTTTATTTGAACGAGCCGGAGACCTCTCGGGCTACGAAAGCCGGCTGGCCATGAATCGAGGCCACGCCAAATTCCGAGACGGTGATGCCGAGGGGGCCATCCGCAATTTCCAACAGGCCGCCGAACACGCACAAGTTTCCGGAAACCTTGAAGCCCAAGCCGACGCTTGGTCCAACATAGGCAACTGCCTGGCCGAAGGCGAACAATACGCCGAAGCCCTAGAGGCCTTCAAGCAATCCCTGCGGCTGGACTACGGCGACGAAGACACGCGACACAACTTCGCCTCAATGATGCAACTGCTCCAGCAGCAAGAACAGCAAGAGCAAGAACAAGGCGAAGA
>CALACF010000257.1 GCA_937890245.1 uncultured Flavobacteriales bacterium | reverse complement strand
CGCGCATCCGCACGTGTATACTTCGCCTGGGCCATCGCAAATTCCGCAGGCGTCATAGCTCAGGCATGAGCCGTTGTCTTCAGTTGCTTCGAGATCATAATTACAGGCCTCTGCGTCTGTACAGCCTGGGACGCTGGCGACGGCTGGCCAGGCATAGGTGTCTAGCTCCTCGGCTTGGCCGTTTCCGTTGATGAAGACTTGGGTGTAGATCTGGCCAGAGAAATCCCCAGTCGTTGTGAATTGGCCCACCAAGACCTCAAGCTCAGGTCCGCCCAAACCATTGGCATCACCGTTCAATCCGTACCAAGCTCCTCCGATTGTGTCATCGATTGCGATGTTGCCTCCAGGCGCTCCAAATCCGGGATCGAAATTGGTGCTCCAGGGATTTTCGCTCGATTGGACTGTGGATGGATTGGATTCACCAGCGCTAGGATCTGCCGGCCCGGTCAGCCCAATCGTGACATAGCTGTCGTAGGTCAGGTCGGGGTAGAAGGCAAAGAGCAAGGGATTGACCGATGCAGCTGTCAGCCCCCCGAGTGCTGCATGATAGAAGCTGGTGGTTGTATTGATGTACGTGGGATTTTCCACATCTCCGGAAACTGAGGAGAGAAAGTCGTCCTCATTCACGACGGTGACGTATAGACGGTAGCACGCATAGCCGGTCAAATCTATTGTCCCCAAGGCACCAGCCAACATGCCGAGGTCTGATGAGACGGTGTCTACGCGCAAACCGTATTCTTGGGCGCGGAGTTGTGATGAAAACGTCAGGGTGAGGAGGGCGCTGAGCAAGAAAGTAAAGTGGCGGAGTGTCATGGGAAATGTTGATTGTCAAGCGTTATACGGTGTGCATAGTAGGGACGAAAGGTTTGGACGATTTTCCACCCTTCTATAGGCCCCAATTTGCGGTGTATTCTGCAATCGAGCATCAACGACTACAAACCCAATTCAACGTCTGTATCTTTGCGGCCATGAAGAACATCGTTCTCTTCGGCCCTCCCGGTGCGGGAAAGGGTACGCAAAGCGCCCATATTGTAGAGGAATTCGGGCTTTTCCACCTTTCGACGGGTGATATTTTCCGCTCCAATATCAAGGGCGGGACTGAGCTTGGCATACTTGCAAAGGGCTTTATGGATCGCGGCGAGTTGGTTCCGGATGCGGTGACCATTCAGATGCTGGAAAGCGAAGCGGGTAAGCATCCCGGGCAGGGCTACATATTTGACGGCTTCCCGAGGACATCTGCGCAAGCAGCATCTTTGGATGCTTTTTTGGATGCAAAAGGCCAGCAAATTGACGCGATGATCGCGCTCGAAGTGCCGGAACCTGAATTGCGGGACCGGTTGGCAGGAAGGGCAGAAACGTCCGGGCGACCAGACGATGCAAACCCAGAGGTCATTCAGAATCGCATCGACGTGTACAATGCGGAAACGGCACCTGTTGCTGAGCATTACCGTGCACAGGATAAGTTCCAGGGCGTAGATGGCGTGGGCAGTATAGAGGAGATTTTCATCCGCATTTCCGAGGTGTTGAACAGCCTCGGTACAACAGCCTGAAGTCATGGCCACTCAAAACTTCGTT
>CALACF010000256.1 GCA_937890245.1 uncultured Flavobacteriales bacterium | reverse complement strand
ATCGAGGAGAGAAAGTCGGCCTCATTGAGCATGGTGATATAAACACGGTAACAAGCGAGACCAGTCATGTCAGTCACCCCAAGGGGGCCAACAAGCTGCCCGATGTCGGCTAAAACGGTGTCGACCCGCAGGCCATAGCCATCTGGAGCCGGAGCGGCGTTGATTGAGATCTGCTGCTGGGCCGTCAAAGCGGCGCAAGAAAAAAGGATTGCAGAAAGGAAACTGTAGAATTTTGACATCATTTCAAGCGGTTTGGTTAAACGCGGTTTTGGTTAGCCCCGAGGGACGAACACGAATATAAGACGGGAATTGGCTACAATCGATAACGTCTACAAATTGACGTAATCGAGGCTTGTCGATTGATTATACGCCTTCGTCTGGTTTCAGCCCTCATACGGTACGTTGTATAATCGACTTACTAAGCACGTCTGGGGGATAGGGCTGTATATTAATCCAGCAGACATGCCAACAAGTGTTGCCATCAACCAAAAATTCATTGATGAGCCATCTGAGAAGCGGTGGGAATTGGCATAAAAGTATGGGCACATATGAAGGAAAGTAAGCGGAGTGGCACGTATCTTCGCCGAACCTATCAAGGGTACCATAGCTCAGTTGGTAGAGCAATGGACTGAAAATCCATGTGTCCCTGGTTCGAATCCAGGTGGTACCACACTCTTAAGAAAGGTGAGCAGCCCACGGTCGCTCACCTTTTTTTTGTGGCCAGGACCGCAGCAAAAAAGACGCGCCCATGAACCTCGATCACCCCATCCACATTGAAACCGAGTTTGAAGCACTCGAACAATACATCGCCAAGAAGAAGCCCAGTCAGATTGTGGTGGTAATGGACGAAACGGCAGAAAAACTATGTCTGCCGTTGATCGGCCACGTAATCCCGGAGGATGCGCACCCGTTCGTGCTCGGCAGCGAAGGCGAGGACGTGAAACGCATTGAACATGCGCACGCCCTGTGGAGCGGCTTTGAGGATGTTGGCGTCGACCGGAGCAGCTTGGTGATCGCGCTGGGGGGGGGCAGCGTAACGGATTTGGTGGGCTTTGCTGCAGGGACGTATATGCGGGGCGTGGCGTGTTGGCTTGTGCCGACGACGTTACTGGCCATGGTTGACGCAGCCATCGGCGGAAAAACCGGGATCAACCTCGGCGGCGCGAAAAACCGCGTGGGCTCATTCAGCGCGCCAGTGGGCGTCAGCATATGCGGGGACTTTATGCCAACCTTGAGCGCAAGGGCCATTCGGTCGGGATATGCCGAGCACCAGAAACACTACCTTATAAGTAAGGCCGCCGAGCTCGAGAAGACCGCGCGTTGGGTAGGGCCCGATGCGGGCTTACTTGCGGAAACCGTCGGTGCTTCTGCAGAAGTAAAGATGTCGATCGTGCGAGAAGACCCGCTGGAGCAGAAGGCCAGGGGCGGTCGCGCAGTATTGAACTTCGGCCACACTGCCGGACACGCCTTGGAAAGCTGGGCCATGGGGGCGGGCGAAGATTTGACCCACGGCGAGGCGGTGGCCTGGGGCATGCGCGTCGCGCTGGAGCTATCGGCCATCGTCGCCGAGCGCGCCGGTGACGCCGACGGATCGTGGGCCACTCAGGACAAGATCGCGGGCGCCTTGCGCGAGGAGGCTGCGCATTTGGCCGTGGCCATCCCCTGCCCGGCTTCGCTTGTTGATGGCGCAGAGGCGGTGAGCGACGCAGACCTCACCTCACTGTGGACGACAATGGAGCGCGACAAAAAAAGCCGCGGCGGCCGCGTGCGTTGGGTGCTGCTCGAGCAGGTCGGCGTCGCAACTGCAGGACACGAAGTGGGCTTCAAAGAATTTCGAAAGGCGGTTGAAGCCGTGCAGCTTGGGCGTTGAGGCGTGGCTTGTCGTACTTTTGTGTCGATGGAGCAGACCGTGAACGCGTTGGCCCAGCTGCTTAAGGGCAGTGTGGAAGGAGATGGAGAGCTCGCATTGCGTGGTTTTGCTGGGATTGAGGAGGCTGTAGCCGGCCAATTGAGCTTCCTTGCGAATCCATCCTACGAGGACTTTCTATATAAGACCGCTGCTTCCGCCGTGCTGGTGGATGCCAATTTTGTGGCGAAAAGCCCAATTCCGAACGGCACTGCGCTGCTGCGCGTTGAAAATCCGTACGCCGCCATGGCCACTTTGATGCAAGCTTTTGGCGAGCAAGCGGTGTCAGGGCCCGAGGTTCACCCGTCGGCATTCGTCGATGATACGGCTGAGCTGGGCGAGGGGGCCCGCATCGGAGCATTGGCCGTCGTAGAAGCGGGCGCCGTGATTGGAGCACGGACCGTTGTAGGGCCTGGCGTGATTGTGGGTGCACGCTGCGTGATTGGCGCGGACTGTATTTTGCAGGCGGGGGCTATTGTTGGGGCGGACGGCTTCGGTTTCGCGCCGCAGAATGGAGCATACACAAAGGTCCCACAGCTGGGCAACGTCGTGATCGGCGACCATTGTGAAATTGGCGCCGGCACGACGATTGATCGCGCGACGCTGGGGTCAACGGTTTTGGGCGAAGGCGTGAAGCTCGACAACCTCATCCAGGTCGCCCACAATGTCAGCATCGGAGCGCACACGGTCGTCGCCGCCCAAACAGGCATCGCGGGCTCAGCAAAAGTGGGCGCCCACTGCATGATCGGCGGGCAGGTCGGAATCGGCGGACATATCAAGGTCGCGGACCGGACGCATATTGCCGCCAAGAGCGGCGTCTCGGCCAGTGTTTTGGAGCCCGGGCAAATCCTGCAGGGCTTCCCAGCCATTCCCATCCGCAAGCATCGCCGCATTCAGATTGCCATGCGCAAGCTCGAATCTGATTTGGCCTCATTGCACAACCGAATCGACAGCATCGCTCGAATCGACCACATCAACTGAACATCATGAGTAATTCCACCCCCATGACCGCGCGTCAGCGGACCTTGAAAGCTTCGGTCACCGTCGAAGGTGTCGGCCTGCATACGGGCCAACGCGCCGTGCTGACTGTGCGTCCTGCACCAGAGAACCACGGCTACGTTTTCAAGCGTATGGACTTGGACGGGCAGCCAGAAATTCCCGCCGACGCAGCGCTCGTCGTTTCGACGGACCGGGGGACTACCTTGGGAAAGGCAGGCGTTTCGGTGCACACGACCGAACATATATTGGCCGCGTTGTACGGCTGTGAAATCGACAATGCGACGATTGAGATTGACGGGGCGGAGGTGCCGATTCTCGACGGCAGTGCGTGGCCTTTTGTTGCCCATTTCGAGGAGGTTGGCTATGTGGAGCTCCAGGCCGATCGCCTGTATTTTGACATTTCGGAGAATTTCGAACTGCCCGGCGAAAAAGGCTCGGAAATGATGGCCGTCCCCAGCAATGGGGAATTCCGCATCACGGTAATGGTGGACTATGAGAGCCCCGTCTTGGGTACACAGCATGCGACGATGTACCATCTAGGCCAATTCGTCCGCGACATCTCACGCTCTCGGACCTTTGTCTTCTTAAAAGAGGTGAAGAAGCTACTCGCCGAGGGACTGATCAAGGGGGGCGATTTGGACAACGCTATTGTATTGGCCGAAAGGGCTTACTCGCAGGAAGAGCTCGACGAAATCGCCAAGCTCACCGGAAAGAGCAATCTCGAGATCGAGCAGGGAACGATTGGTGTGCTGAACAACACAAAGTTGCAGTTCGAAAACGAGCCCGCGCGGCACAAGTTGCTCGACATCATCGGCGACCTGGCCTTG
>CALACF010000255.1 GCA_937890245.1 uncultured Flavobacteriales bacterium | reverse complement strand
GTCGTCGCGCTTATGCCTGATATTGCATCACGTCCCTATTCCGCCACAACCGTAAATCAACTTGTTGCAAGCGGAATGCAGCCCTTGCTTGCCCGTATTTATGCTGCTCGTGAAATTTTGGACATCGCGCAATTAAATACGGCTCTGCTCGGTTTGCTACCTTACACCTTATTAAAAAATGCACAGGAAATGGCAGTCATCCTGGTGGATGCCATTGCCACGCAACGCAAAATTATAATCGTGGCTGATTATGATGCTGATGGTGCAACTGCATGTGCCGTGGGGGTGCGAGGCTTACGCGCAATGGGCGCGAAAGTGGCATTCATTGTTCCGAATCGGTTCGAATATGGCTATGGCCTCACTCCGGAAATTGTCCAGCTAGCGGCTGGTATAGGCGGTGTCAACTTCTCAAGCTCGCCAGAGCTTAGAGAATTGCCTACCTTTGGTGGAGCGTTCAATCCCGACAAACCCGATATTATTCTGACGGTCGATAATGGTATATCCAGCGTGGAAGGTGTGGCAGAAGCCAATCGGCTGGGGATAGAAGTGCTGATTACGGATCATCATTTACCCGGTGATACGTTGCCGGATGCGCGATGTATTGTGAACCCCAATCAGCATGGCTGCACCTTCCCCAGCAAAAACTTGGCGGGCGTGGGTGTGATGTTTTATGTGCTACTCGCTTTGCGTGCCGCGCTACGCGCACGCGGTCAATTCAATGAAACCACGGTGTCAACTTCTCAAGCTCGCCAGAGCTTAACCCCACAAGGGGACAATGAGAATTGCCTACACCCTTCGGGTGCGAGAACCCCTGCGAGGCCTTTGGTGGTGTCAACTCCGCCCAACCGGAGGTTGGATGCGGATTGCCTACCTTTGGTGCAGCCCAATCTAGCTGAGCTATTGGATATTGTTGCGCTCGGCACGGTGGCCGATGTGGTGAAGCTGGATGAAAATAATCGCATACTGGTTCAGCAAGGTTTGCAACGCATGCGTGCGGGGCGAGCCTGTGCGGGTATTCAGGCGCTGCTTGCCGTAGCACGCAAAGTCCCCAGCAAAACCAGCGCATATGAACTCGGCTTTGTTGTCGGCCCGCGCTTAAATGCGGCTGGACGGCTGGATGACATTAGTCTGGGCATTCAATGCTTGACTACCGATGATCCCACGCTAGCGGCCAAGATAGCCGCCCAGCTGGATACGCTCAATCACGAACGCCGTACTATCGAAGCGGACATGCAACAATCAGCATTGTTGGCTTTGGAGAATATTGATCCCACCGACCATTACAGTTTGACCTTATTTGACCCAAGCTGGCATCAAGGTGTGATTGGTATTTTGGCCTCGCGACTCAAGGATAAATATCATCGACCCACCATTATTTTTGCACGCTCGTCTGCAGGGGGGGGGGACGGGGGGGAGCTAAAAGGTTCTGGTCGCAGTATCGTAGGGCTGCACTTGCGTGATGCGCTGGATTTAATCGCCAAGCGCCATCCCCATCTACTGCAAAAATTTGGCGGCCATGCAATGGCGGCAGGGCTCAGTTTGCGCGAAGAACATTTTGCCGAGTTTCAACAAGCGTTTGAAGCAGTCGTGCAAAGCCTGCTTCCACCTGCTGCACTCCACCGAACGTTGGAGACAGATGGCGAATTAACTCAAGCAGATTTTTCGCTGGATATGGTTCACAGCCTGGAACAGCAAGTATGGGGACAAGGCTTTCCTGCGCCCACATTCAATAACCAATTTACAGTCAAAAGCCAGCGCATCGTCGGTGAAAAACATGTGAAACTAAAATTGGCGATGGGCTCGATTACATTGGATGCCATCTATTTTTTTAATATCGACACCCTGCCGGAAAAAATTCGGGCTGTGTATAAATTATCAGCCAACGAATACAACGGCAACACCACAATACAACTCGTCATCGAACACTGGGAAGCTCTATAATGTACCAAAGGTAGGCAATCCGCATCCAACCTTCGGTTGGGCGGAATTGACACCGCGCCCAAAAACAATGCCCCACTAGGGAACAATGAAAGTAATCAGCATGGAAGCCGAACAACTCAACGCCCTCTCTAATCAACTCAAAGATTTACGCACCCGCACAAACGAATTACGGAGGTATCTTTGACTTTGATGCCAAGCAAGAACGCCTGAATGAAATTGTAATTCTCAGCGAAGATCCGGCCATCTGGCAGGACAGCAAACGCTCGCAGGAACTCGGGCGCGAACGCAAAATCCTCGAAGGCATCGTCCTCACCCTCACCGAGCTGGACAGCAGCCTTAACGATGCAACCGAACTACTGGAAATGGCGCTGGCAGAAAATGACAGCGACAGCCTGCATAGCATCGCACAAGACGCAGTGGTGATGGAAAAGAAAGTGGCGGACATGGAATTCCGCCGCATGTTCAACAACCCCATGGATGCAAACAACTGCTTCGTCGATATTCAATCCGGCAGTGGCGGCACCGAAGCGCAAGACTGGGCAGCGATGCTACTGCGCATGTATTTGCGTTACTGCGAACAAAAAGGATTCGGCGTGGAAGTGCTGGAACAATCCGATGGCGAAGTCGCAGGCATCAAAGGCGCGGTTTTCAAAGTCACAGGCGATTATGCTTACGGCCATTTACGCACTGAATCAGGCGTGCACAGATTGGTTAGAAAATCTCCATTCGACTCTGGCAACCGCCGCCACACCTCATTCTCCAGCGTGTTCGTTTATCCAGAAGTGGATGAGTCTATCGAGATCGACATCAACCCTGCCGACCTGCGCACCGACACCTATCGTGCCAGCGGCGCGGGCGGACAACACATCAATAAAACTGACTCCGCCGTGCGTATCACTCACATTCCTACCGGCATCGTCGTGCAATGCCAGAGCGACCGCTCGCAACACCGCAACCGCGCCGAGGCCATGGCCATGCTGAAATCGCGCATGTACGAGGCCGAACTACGCAAACGCAACACCGAAAAGCAGGCACTGGAAGATAGCAAAACCGACATCGGCTGGGGACACCAAATCCGTTCCTACGTGCTGGATCAATCGCGCATTAAAGACTTACGAACAAATATAGAAATCGGTAATACCCAAGGGGTGCTCGATGGCGACCTTGATCCCTTTATCAGCGCGAGCTTGAAACAGGGGGTGTAGCAATATACCCGCTAGGATTTTAATTGAGGTCTAAGGTTGGAATGGTTCGAGCTATGGGTTTGATTGTATGATTCGGTTAGCTAACCTGCCTGCTCATAATATCAAACTGAATTCATGAACAAAGACCAACTCAAAAAGCTGGAAGCCGACCTGTGGAGTGCTGCCGACAAGCTGCGCGCCAACTCCGACCTTAAATCCAGCGAATACGCTACCCCGGTGCTGGGGCTGATCTTCCTCAAGTTCGCCGACAACAACTATCGCCGCCACGAAGCGGAGATTCTCGCCGAATACCAGAAGCTCAAAGGCTCGCGGCGCGAGAAGAAAATCTCTGACATCGCGATAGAGAAGTGCGGGTTCTATCTTCCCGACCATGCGCGCTACGAGCACCTGCTGAATCTGCCGGAAGAGAAGAACATCGCCAAGGCCCTCAAGGAGGCGATGAAAGCCATCGAGGAATACAAGCCTGAACTCGAAGGCGTGCTGCCCAAGGATGAATATGCCGCGTTGACGCGCACGGACAAGACCATTCCGCAGCAGTTGCTGCGCACCTTCGCCGATATTCCAGCCGATACTACCGGCGATTTGTTCGGGCAGATTTACGAATACTTCCTTTCCGAATTCGCGCGTAGCGAAGGCCAAAAGGGCGGCGAGTTTTTCACGCCGCGTTCCGTGGTGCGCCTCATGGTCGAAATCATAGAGCCGCACGGTGGCAAAGTGTTCGACCCCGCTTGCGGCTCCGGCGGCATGTTTGTGCAGTCTGCCCAGTTCATCGCGGAACACCGCAAAGAGCTGAAAGGCTCGGAGAGCGGCGTGTATGTCTGCGGCCAGGAAAAAACGCGCGACACCGTCAACCTCGCCAAGATGAACCTCGCGGTCAACGGCCTGCGCGGCGAAATCAAGCAGGCCAACACCTACTACGAAGACCCGTACCAGAGTTTTGGCGCATTCGATTACGTCCTCGCCAATCCCCCGTTCAACGTGGACGACGTGAGCCTCTCCAGCGTGGAGAAGGACAAGCGCTTCAACAACTACGGCATCCCGCGCAACAAATCGAAAGTAAAGAAAGCCGACGAAGGCAAAGAAACCGTGCCCAACGGCAACTACCTGTGGATCAGCCTGTTCGCCACTTCTTTGAAAGAAAAGGGCCGCGCCGCGCTGGTCATGGCGAATTCGGCATCCGATGCGCGCCACTCCGAAGCCGATATCCGCAAAACGCTGATCGAGCAAAACCTCATCTACGCCATGCTGACGCTGCCCTCGAACATGTTCTACACCGTCACGCTCCCCGCCACGCTGTGGTTCTTCGACAAGGCCAAAACTGACGACAAAATCCTGTTCATCGACGCGCGCAACATCTTCACCCAGATAGACCGCGCCCACCGCGAATTCAGCGAAGAACACATTCAGAACATCGCCATCATCAGCCAGTTGCACAAGGGGCGGCGCGAAAAATTCGTGCAGCTCATCGACCGCTATTTCGCGGCGGGCATGCAGCGCCTAGTCGAGAACAAAACCAACGTCGAACCCGTCTCCGCGCAATTGCTCGAAGTGCTGGACGATGCAGGCGGCAAGCAAGCCGTGGGCGAACTGGTGCAGCAATGGGCGGGGCTGGCCAAACTCAAGACCCGCTATGCGCAATTTCAGGAAAAACACGCGGATGAAACAGCGGTGGACAAAAAGAACAAGGCGCAGCAGCAATTGCGCGAAGCGTTCGATCCTTTCTTCGCCGCGCTGCACGAAGGTTTGAAGCAGCT
>CALACF010000254.1 GCA_937890245.1 uncultured Flavobacteriales bacterium | reverse complement strand
GGAAATGGCGTTGACGCGGATTTTGTTTTGGCCCAAATCCCAGGCCAGATAGCGCACGGTCGCTTCCAACGCGGCCTTGGCCACACCCATCACATTGTAGTTGGGCGTCACTTTCTCCGCGCCGTAATAGGTCATCGCCATCATCGCGCCGCCGTTGGGCATCAGCGGATAGGCCCGTTTGGCCAGGGCCACCAGACTATAGCAACTCACATCCAGCGCGATGCGGAACCCCTCCCGGCTGGTGTTGACAAAGCGACCGCCCAGCTCCTCGCGGGGGGCATAGGCGATGGAGTGGACGAGAAAGTCAATCGTCCCAAAATGGGCCTCGACTTTGGCAAAGAGAGCGTCGATGGCTTCCTCGTTGGTTACGTCGCATTCCTCCACAAAGGTACTGCCCAGGCTCTCAGCCAGGGGTTCTACCCGCTTTTGCAGCACTTCGCCCGCATAGCTGAAGCCCAACTCGGCTCCTTCGGCCGCCAATGCCTGGGAAATCCCCCACGCAATCGAGTTTTTATTGGCAACCCCAAAGATCATCCCGCGTTTTCCTTCAAAAAGGCCCATAAGTATTCTCCTCTATAGTGATGGTATAAACCCCTGCCTTGAAATAAGGTTTGTGAACACGGATAAAAAGGAACACGTATCCTCGAAAAGATAGCTTCGTATCTTATCTTTGTTTCTTTTCATCTGTGTATACAAATGGTTCTTCGACTTCCTGCACAAATAAGCAGTTGCCCAAGAATAAACACCGGTACAAGCTGTCAGTTACGCGCACCTGTCACCCTGTCGTATAATTTGATATTCATTGGTCATCCTCATTGAAATGCTTAGAAACCTAACGTAAATCGTAAATTAAAAGTGCTTTCCTGGTGTCTATTTGTAAACCAATCGCAATGTCATGTGTTCAAATCGGCCAAAATTGGTGAAAATTTTCCTCAAAAACTCGTTCTATTCCCGCTTGACAAACCGAAAGTTGTGTGATACACTTCTGGGCAAGAAGAACTGAGTTGTCACGTTGTGGTTGGAAGCCACTATCGGGGGAAGCGTGACAATTCAGTTCTTCCCATTTAAGAAACAAATTCCGGGGCAGCGCCGCTGCCCCGGAATTTGTTTAATCTGCGATCAGTCCGGCCGGATGCGCAGGTAGCGCCGTTTACCCACCTGTAAGACCTGATCCTTGCCCGGTGTATGGGCGATCTCCACGCCAGCATCTTCCACCGTCTCGCCATTGAGCCGAACCCCTCCCTGCTGGACCAACCGCCGGGCCTCGCTGTTGCTGCGGGTCAACCCGGCTTCATTCATCAGATCGAGCAGCCCGATGGGGCCGTGGATGGTGTGTTCTGGTGCATCGCTGGGAATGTCACCCTCGAACATTCGCCGGGCATCCGCTGCCGCCTGCTCAGCGGCTTCGTCCCCGTGAAAAATGCTGACAATCTCCCAAGCCAATTGGGCTTTGGCCTCCTGGGGATTCAAAGTGCCTGCTTCGATCTCGGCCAGCATCCCGTCGATCTTTGTCTGGCTCCAGCGGGTGACCAATTCGGCGAAGTTGCGGAAGGTGTGGTCGGCCAGGCTCAGGACTTTCGTAAAGATCACACCCGGCGCTTCGTGGATGCCGATGGAGTTGCCGGTGGACTTGCTCATGCGCAATGTGCCGTCAGTCCC
>CALACF010000253.1 GCA_937890245.1 uncultured Flavobacteriales bacterium | reverse complement strand
CGAAGTGGTCTGCATTGGGATTGGCACCCACGACAGTTGACAAATCGACATAGACCTTGTTCCACTCCGCATCGGCGCCCGTTGTCGGAACCGTGGAGCTCAGCACGAGTGCCGGATAGCGGGTGGAGGCACCGTCGCGAAAGGCGTACAAGCCGACGAGGAAGCCCTGATCGCAGCGGTAGTTCATCTCCAAAAACACCGGGACGCCAGATTGAATCTGGTACTCCTGTTCCAGTGTGCGGGCGCGCATGAGGCTTGCGTCGGGCGTCAAAACGACGCGGGCCGATCCGTCGCCCTCGAAAACGTCCGCCGCATTGGTCACCCGCTCGAGTACAGCCGCCGTGCCTGACTCGTCGCTGAACACATTGGAATTTTCAAAGTCCTCTACGCTCAAATGATGCACGTCATCGACCCAGGAAAACGAAAGCTGCAGGGTGTCACGCTCGCCGGGTGCGCCGTCTATATCCACGTCCATGGCCGTATAAAATGGGTAGGGCGAGCGGCTGTCGGAAATGCCGTTTTCACGGATACCAGGCAGGAGGCGAACCGGTCCTTCGACGTGGTCCTGTGGGAAAATTGGAATGATGGCGGGCAGGGGGAAAATACCGAGCACGTCGGATGTGCTGTACGCCCAGACGTCAGTCACAGCAATTGAGGCGGTCCCCTGTTCGGGGGTCGGTGTGAAATTCAGCCCGTCGACGATTAAGTACGTCGGGATGTCTTCTGCAGGATCGAGCAGCGTACAGCCGAGCAATCCCACCACCACCGCCATGCCATATGCAAGGTTGCGAATCGAAATGCGGTTCAGCATGGTCGAGGTCTGAACGTCGTCCATTGCGTCGAAGTATGCGCCGCCGTGGTTTTTTTTATCAACCTCCATGTCGAATCGTCAAATCATTTGGTCGGATCAGGGTGCGGCGAGGCCTCAGCGGGCCAACCAGATATGACCCGTCTTGCGAATCATCACCCGCACGGTGCTGTCAGGCTTGCGGTAGGTGATCAAGAAGCTGTAATGGCCATCGGGCGAAAAACGCTTGCCCGTCCCAAGCTGCTCGTTCTCGGTCTGCCCGTTCCAATAGCGGTTGGGATCAGTCGTTTGAAAAACGAGCGTTCCCCAGCGGTCAAAGATGCGCACCTCGTACTCTTCGAGCTCGCAGCCTACCACGGGGCGCCACGCATCGTTGAGACCGTCAAAGTCCGGCGTGAACGAATTCGGCGCCCAGACTTCACAGCCCGGTTCCTGAACCTCGGCGTCGGTCGAATCGGCCAACAAGGTCTGCCCCTGCATCTCGCCGATCATCAGCAAGACGCCGATCATCGCAAGCCAGCATGCTCTCATCACTTTATGCGACGGCTTGCGCCGCTTTCTTGTGATCCGCCAAGAACGTAGCCAATCCACTGTCAGTCAATGGGTGCTTGAGCAGCCCTTTGATTGCCGAGAGCGGCCCGGTCATCACATCAGCGCCAATTTCAGCACAGTGCAGGATGTGCATCGTGTGGCGAACAGAAGCTGCGAGAATCTCGGTTTCGAAATCGTAGTTGTCATAGATCACGCGGATCTGCTCAATCAAGGCCAAGCCGTCGGTAGAAATATCGTCCAAACGTCCGATGAATGGGCTTACGTAAGTTGCGCCAGCCTTGGCGGCAAGCAGGGCTTGGCCCGCTGAAAAAATCAGGGTGCAGTTCGTGCGGATGCCGCGGTCAGAAAAGTGGCGCAAGGCCTTGAGCCCGTCCTCGATGATCGGCACTTTAACCACGATGTTCTTGTGCAATGCGGCGAGTACTTCACCTTCACGCACCATGCCTTCGAAGTCCGTCGCGATCACCTCTGCTGATACATCGCCGTCGACGATTTCGCAAATCGCGCGGTAGTGGTTGAGTACGGCCTCTTTGCCGGAAATCCCCTCTTTTGCCATCAGGCTAGGGTTGGTGGTTACGCCGTCAAGCACGCCGAGGGCTGCTGCTTCGCGGATCTGGTCGAGGTTGGCTGTGTCGATGAAAAACTTCATGCCGCAAATCTACTCCACGCCCCTTGAATTCACAGGCGATCCACCGCTCAGAATTATACACCGTCCACCTGATTTTTGTCCCCCGATATATGCCAACAAAGCACGCCCTCCTTTGCTGTGGGTCAGGTCACAATTGAACAGGCCGCCAGGATGCGCCCAGCTCTGGACGAGACGGCCGCTTGGATCGCGGAGCTGTACAAGGCCTGGAGGCAGTTGCCAGCTGATGGAACCTGCTGATGGGTTGGGGTAAGGATCGGGGAGTCCGTCGTTTGGATGGCTGCTTAGAACCGAGGCGAGGGGCGCCCGCTCCAGCACGTTACTCGTCTCGGTTCGGACCCACTTGCTGAGCAGCGCAGCTGTTGGGTCGCCCGACCAAGGGCTGCTGCTGTCGTAGAGTGCGCCAGCAAGCCACAGGGTGTCGCCCTGCGCCATAGCAGGCCCAAGACTTTGCGAGGCCCAGGCGGTGTCGGCCCACCACGTTGGCGACGTGGGCGCAGCGCCAAGATTGTCCGTGAACTGGAAGGCGGCTGGTCGGCGCTGGCCGTCGTAGTTCAGGTCGTCACCCGCCGTTCCGAAGCCCCACAGCTCAGCCGCGCCAAAGGCCAGCAAATGCATCGAGCGAACGGGGTCAGCTGCGAGGTAAGCGGGTGGTGAAGGCGGCGGGGCGCCTGACTCGAGCAAGGCGATGGGCTGCCCGTCAATATCGAGTTGTAATAAGTAGAGGGCCTCAGCATAGTCCCCGCCACCGTCGGCGCGAAGCAGCAGACCCACGTGGGCCATTTCGGTTCCGGGGCCAGCTGCAGAATTGGGCTGAAGAGAAACGGCCATCAAATTGTGGAGCGGATTCAAGTCCAAGGTGGCGATGCCCCCCAGGCCGAATGTGGTGTCGAGTGCACCTGCGAAGGCCCCAGACAGGCCGATCCGCGCGACCATCGGCTGCAAGTAGGATTGGGCTTGATACCCCCCGCAGGCGTAAAGGACCGTGTCCCCGGAGGGCATCACGTCGAATGCTACATCGTAAAACACGCCGCTGGACTCGTGGCGAACGGAGTCTTGCAGGATCCAATTCACAAGATCGAGAGCCACCCGGCCTTCAACGCCAAAACCCGCTCGGAAATCCCCTGTTTCTGCATCGAGTACGGCCAAAACAGGACGTTCTGCATGCGCACAACAGCTATCGAGCCCATATCCAGCGACCGCGAGCCAACCACCAAAAAGGGCGCAAGCAGTCGGTGTTTGCACCGGACCGACAAACTGAAGATCGACCAGCCCAGTGCCACTGCCAAACTCCGGCCGCAATGCATCGCCGTCCCATGATTCTACGACAATAGACGTTTGAGGAGCGGGCAGCCCCGCACTGTCTGGTACTGACCAACTTCGCTTGGACAGGACCCAAGAAAAAACATCGCCAACGGCGTCAACCACCTCGCCCCCGCTCGCCAAATCCACCGAAGAAGTCAAATCCCCGGCGCCGTTCATTTGCCATCCGTGCGAGCTCACCTCGCCGCTTGCGTCATAGACTTGCCCCCAAACCCTTAGACCCACGGCATTGTGTTCCAACGCAACGGGCCATTCCCAACCGCCAGTCTCCACCACGGAGTGGCCGCCATCACCGTAGCCCGCATCCAAGGCCCAATTCACTTGAGCGGACAGAAGCGCGGGGAATGCCGCGAGCGAGTGCAGCATCACTGCAAGTGAAATCAAGACGCCCCGCCCGGCCATTTTCAGTGGGCGATAACGACTGGCACTGCCTGAGCATTGCCCTTCTCAACACGCCAGAAGTACAGCCCGGAAGGCAGCGAAGAAACATCCACGCCGGCCGCCCAAGAGGCGGCCTCCTCTGAGCGCACCGCGCGGCCCTGGGCATCGATCAAATCGGCGCGCCCAACAAAATCATAAGCCACCGTCAACATGGCGCTGGCTGGCTGAGGAAAGGCCACAGGTCCTTGCCCGTCGAATCCCAAATTGGCTACATCTGAAATAACATAGGTTTGCACCTCTTCGTCGATCACAACGCCGCCCCCCGGCCCACCAAAATTATCGGTCTCAACGACCCCACGATAAAACGGAAAAAAGTAGGGATAGGCCGAATTGTAATCGGCATCAATCGTCGCGTAATAGGCGTACGTGCCATTTGGAAATTCAGGGGTGACAGCCAAACGGCCGTTGTACTCATCGAGATGCCCGCTCAGGAGTATGTATTCGTAGTCCTCCATGTAAGCACCCAAGTCTGCGGGAACAGGCGATGCGCCCGGTGGGATGGCTGGCGTGACCATCTCACCAACATCCGGTCCGAATTGCCAGGGTGCCAAATCAGTCCCATCCGCCAGTGTTTCGCGCACTGTGATCTCCCGAAGCTGGTACGAACTTCCCATTCGCACGATGCCGCCCGTACCGTCCGTTTCAGCATAGGCAAAGGGCCCATAGATTGGGAATCCATCCCAAGCCCAACCGATCAAGGGACTGTGTTGAGAGGCGTTCAATGCAAACAAGGCATCGGACGGAAAGTCGGCGCAAACGTCGTTCTGTGATTCTGCCGCACTGTCGAAACGAATGGGCAATTGGTGGTGGTGATAGGCCCCCATTGCAGGGTGGCCCTTGGCACAGTCAAACCCGTCGTTTTCGAAGAACACTGCATTTTGATGCCAGACGTCTGAATTGTTATAGCTAAACGCGTCCATAGCGTTGAAAATGGGCACGCCGTTAATCAAGACCGCAATATGCCCCAGCCCGGTCATCGTGGGGTTGCCTGGATTGAATTCTGGGTTTCGGGGAATCTTGAACAAGTGGTCCTGGTCTGTTGGGATGCTCGGGTTCCCGTCGGGGAAGGGGGCCGTCAAGTACCTCGGAATGCCTGCACAATGCACGTAGACAAAGCCCTCGGAGTATTGGACCAATTCCACGTCGCATTCAACGCCCGTGTCGACGATGCCCCCGCCGTTGGTGTAGTACTGCCCCGTCTCTCCGTCGAGGTTATAAAGCCAGTATTCCAATTCCACTTGCGCCTTAGCGCTAGCGCCCCATACCAATAACACCGCGGCACACAGCCAGCTGATTCCTTTCATAATCATGTATTCTTTAACAAGCGGTGCCGAAGCTACCTAATAAAACCAGGACATCAGTCACGGTCACCGCGCCGTCACCGTCTATGTCGTAGTTGCAGGATGCCGCACATCCAAAGTCGCCCAAGATTAGCAATACATCGCCGACCCCGACGAGCTGATCGCCGTTGAGGTCGCCCGCCAAATTTGCACACGGCTCGGCGGGGACGTAAGTCTCTACGGATTCATTGATGACCACACTCGTCCCGCCGGGCCCAGTCCCTGGGCTGGGGAAATTGTCCGTTGCGACCACACCTCGGTAGGTGGGCAGAAAGTAGGGATAGGCCGAATTGTAGTCGGCATCAAGTGTGGCGTAATAGGCGTAGACGCCGTCCGGGTATTCAGGGGTGACTGCAAATCGGCCGTTGAACGCGTCGAGATGCCCGCTGCCCGAAACAAACTCGTAATCGTCGAGAAAGGCGCCGAGATGGGCCTGAATTGGCGCCGCGCCTGGCGGAATGGCCGGCGTGACCCAAGCGCCAACTGCGGGGCCGTATTGCCAAGGAGACAGGGCCGTGCCATCGGCCAACGTTGTTCGCGTAGACATGTTCCGGAACTGGTATGAGCTTTCAATCCGCACCACGGCACCGGACCCGTCTTCATTGGCATGACCAAAGGGGCCATAAATCGGGTAGCCGTCAAAGGCCCAACCGATGATCGGGCTGTGCTGCGAAACATCCAAGGTGTACAGGCCATCAGAGGGGAAGTCATCACAGACATCGCTGCCCGGCGCTGTAGAAGCGTCAAAGCGCATCGGCAACTGATGGTGGTGATACGCGCCTTGGGCAGGATGCCCTTTTGAACAATCAAAGCCGCCGTTCTCAAAGAAGACAGCATTCTGGAACCACACGCCTTGGTTGTTGTAGCTCATGGCGTCGGAGGCGTTGAATAGCGGCAGGCCATTCACAAGTACGCCAATTGCTCCGAGGCCCGTGCCGGTAGGAAAACCGTTGTTGATTGCCGGTTCGCGCGGTATGCGGAACAAGTAATCCTGCTCAGAAGCTACGGTTGGGTTGCCAGCAGGGTACGGCCCTGTGGGATAACGAGGAATTCCGCTTGAGTGGATGTAGACATTATCGTCCGAAAATTGAACGGACTGCACATCGCAAAGCACCGCCGAATTTATCAAGCTCGCGCCCACCCACGAGGAACCCGTTGCCCCGTCGACGTTGAGGTGCCAGCTTTCGAGGTCCGCTTGTGCGTCGAGAATTGGCAGGCAGGCCAATGAAGAAAGGGCAAGAACAAGGATGGGGCGAAGGCTGTTCATCAACGTTTGAACGCAGGGGGCGGTGCGGAGTTTAATCCAGGGCAGAAAAATTCTTGGCGGCCACGTCGTAAATTACAGGATGCTTTCAATAGATGAACTGGACAAAGTGCGCAGCGCCATGCTCGCGAAGATGCAGAAACTCGACGGGCGCATTGTTGAATACCGCGAATTGACCAAGCCGATCCCGCCCAGCGATGCGATTGGCAGGGTGAGCCGGATGGACGCCATCAACAACAAGAGCGTGAACGAGGCGGCGTTGCGGCAAGCCGAAAAACTGCGGGCTGGACTTGACCGGGCGATGACACGCTTGGATGAAAAGCACTTCGGACTGTGTACAAGATGCGGGCAGCAGATCCCAATTGGGCGCATCTTACTGATGCCCGGTGCGATGCGTTGCGTTCGGTGTGCAGGCTGAAATCGCCTATCTTGGAAGCATGCAAAATTCAAACGCCCATGCTCATTTCCATCCATCCTGACTCGCCCGAGCAACGCAAAGTTGACCAAGTTGTAGACCTATTAAAGCGAGACGGTGTCGTAATCATCCCCTCGGACTCGGTTTACAGTTTTGCATGCGCACTTGGGAGTAGCAAGGGCTTGGAGAAAATGGCGCGACTGCGGGACATCCAACCTGAGGACGCGCACTTCTCGTTAATATGCAAGGACTTAAGCCAAGTATCTGAGTACACCGCGCCGCACAACCAAACAATTTTTAAACTGATGAAACGTGCCCTCCCCGGCCCGTACACCTTCATCTTGGATGCGGGTACGAATGTGCCCCGCTTGTTTCGCAAGAGCAAGAAGACGGTCGGGATTCGGATTCCGGACCATGGTGTTCCTGCGGCGATTGTCGAGGCCTTGGGCCGACCGTTGGTCGTGAGTTCGGTGGTGCAGGACGACGACGTGATTGAGTACCTGACCGATGCTGAACTCGTGCACGAGAAATACAGCAAGCGGGTCGATGCTGTGATACAGGGAGGCATCGGCAACAACGAGCCTTCCACCGTGATTGACTGCACCTCAGGGGAAGCGGAAGTCTTACGTGAGGGCCGCGGAGTGATCGAGGGCATTCTTTAAAACAAGGCATTCTTTAAATTTCAGCACCCGATGACGATGCGCAAGCCTTCACACAAATGACGATCAATACTGATTAGTTTATTGGGGCAATAACGCGTTCGCGTAGGGAAATTTCCTTCCAAGAACTACAAGAACTAGGGGATTGGTCTTAAGCGGGGGGGCGCGTGGTGGGGTTCAACGAACAGCTTTAACTTGAGCGCAAACCGTTCCGCCCTTACAGTGAGCCATTGCATGGCGCGCGGTGCGATTGAAATTTGAGCCATGGCGAGAAAAACCGTTCACACCACGCCCCGTATCATTGTTGCATGTGCAGCGTTGCTGCTATTTGCGGCAGGGATTCAAATGAATGCTGGTGCCCAGGAGAGCAACGAACTGTTCACCATTTACTTGGTCCGGCATGCGGAAAAACAAACAATGTCCGATGACCCACCTCTCACCGCATGCGGTATACAGAGGTCAGAAAGCTTGAGTACTTTATTCGGGGCTGTGCCGCTTGAGGCGGTGTACAGTACAGATTACAGACGTACCCAGAGCACGGCGCTTCCTACAGCGAGTGCCCAGGGGCTAACTGTTCAATCATACTCCACGCAGGCAATGGATGAGTTTGCGAAGCAATTGTTGAGGAACGAACAAGACGTATTGGTCGTTGGACATAGCAATACAACAGGCGTGCTCGCTGGCCTCTTGGTGGATGAAGGAATCGGTGCATTCGATGAATCCATTTACAACCAAGTGTACCAAGTGGTCATTTCAAAAGATGATAAGCGACTCCATGTCTTCCATACCGCCTTTGAATGCGCTGAAAATTAGCGCATCAAAAAATCCCCGCCGCCGTTTCCGGTGCGGGGATTTTATAAGAAATTAAGCTTCAAGGCTGATTGACAGCAGCTTTAAATTTTGATCACCTTGAAGTTCTTTTCAAACGCCTGAGTAAAGCACTTGACGAAGTAAGTTCCGGGTGCATAGCCATTCAGCGAAATCGTCTTTCTGAATCCTCCGTGCGCAATGCTTTCCGTAACGAGGACCCTGCCCAAGCGATCCAACACGACAATCTGCAAGGGCTCATTCCATGTGGCCGAAGATTCGATTTCAATATTGAATTGATTGTTTGTGGGATTGGGGTAGACCTTGATCAATGTGTCGTCGACATCACCTTCGTCAACATGGCTGGCACCACTCGCGATAAGCAATCGTTCGAATTCATAAGTGCATACACTGAGGTTGTCCAACACCACGACATTGTATTCGCCAACTGGCAGTCCCATGAATGAGCCTGTCGCAACAAAATTTTGACCGCCGTCAATGCTGTATTGGTATGAACTCCCTATTGAAAAAGGCGTGATCACTATCGAGCCATCCGTAGTCAACACGGAAGCGGGGTGGGTGACAGTGATATCTATATCTGTGAAATCACACACGTCGACAAAAACGGTTTCCGCATAGGTGCACATCCCCGTTGCGTTTTGGACAACAACATCGTATGCTCCTGCGCTGAGGTCGCTAAAAGTGTTCGAACTTCCGAATGACTGACCGCCATCTATGCTGAATTCGAAGTTGTCCGCAGCAGCACCGGTGTTGATGGTGATGGTTCCGTCCGCTGCAGACGGCGACGAGGCATGTTCAACATTGACAGTGGCTGCGATTTCACATCCACTGTCCCCCGCACAAAAAGATTCAACGGCTTCATTATTGAAATCACCACCGTTGAAAACGATGGTTTCGCCCGAGGAATTAGAGACTTGGAAATGCCCCTCTCCAAAGCCACAGCACATTCCGTCGCCATAGGAATCAAATACATACAGGGTGAGGCAAGCGTTGTAGCTCACGCAAATTTCTTCTGTATACTCCTCTGTTCCTGAGCCCAAGTCCCCGGAAGACACAATCTGTCCGGATCCAACATCCAACATTTCCCATGAGGTCTCCTGAGGATATTCGTCCGCAAGAAAATAGAGCGTGATGACGTCAAAATCCAATTCTAAATCTATGCTTGTGGACGTCGTGTTGTTGCTCGCGTCACCATCGGCTTCTCCATTGACGCCGATAAGAGCCAGCTGGATCTCGTTGTTGACTGGCAACAAATTGTCTTCGATCAAGATGGACACAGTGCCCTGTTCTTGGGAAACAATATCCACCACTGCTTCCAAGACCTCCACCACGTCTCCATTGACTACGACTGCGATTTCCACAAGGTCAATCGGCTGTTCGCCAAGATTGGAAAGAACGACACCAACCCCCACTTGGCCGTCGCAAGTCGAATTGACCTGTCCAATGGCAATGGATGCGTCGATCGAATGGATTTTGCTCAAAACGAAATCGAGCGTGTCGTTGTTTCCGTATCCATCGTCTGGGTGAGTGACTACCCCGGTAATGAGGTAATCGCCCGTCGCGGAAAAATCCTGAGGCGTTGTGAACTGGAATTCAGCGTCACTGAAGGGCTCAATGACCTCTGTGATGTTGATGGTTTCCATCAACTGTCCATCCACCATCAAGGAGAGAT
>CALACF010000252.1 GCA_937890245.1 uncultured Flavobacteriales bacterium | reverse complement strand
ATGTGCCGCAGCAAGCGAACCGGCTGATGCTTCATTGCTGGACTACACAGGAGAGACTGTTGCTTGTTCTGGTGCTGAGACTGCTTTGAGCGTGAAGCTGATGAACATGGGCACAGAGCCCATGACAGCTTGCACCATCGAGATGTCTTACGGCGGAAGCGTTCAACTGAGCTATGACTGGACAGGAAACGTCGAGACCTACGGTGTAGTTGACGTGCAGATGGGAAACCACGGTTTCTCTTCTGCCACTGACTTCGACCTCAATGTGGTACTCAGCGGCGACGCCAACAATTCGAACAATGCATCGAACGGATCTGTTGCATTGGCTACGGCTGCGACATCTCTGCTATATGTCCACATCATGACCGACGGTTGGGGTGCTGAGACTTCTTGGGAGATCACCAACGGAAACGGCGACGTGATGGCTTCAGTTGCTATGGGTACCTATGGTAACCAAATGGAGTACGAACAGTACGTTTCAGTGCCTACTGGCGGCTGCTACACCTTCACATTGAATGACGACTACGGCGACGGACTGTTCGGTTCACAGTGGGGATCAACAGACGGCTTCTGTAACGTTTCTTCTGTGAACGAGGACTTGACGTTCTCTTCTTTCATCTACAGCTACAACGGCAACTACAACTTGGAGTCAGAAGCTGCTGCTGCTGACGTAACCACCGTGTTGAACGTGAGCGACATGAACGCTGAGACGACATTTGCCGTCTACCCGAACCCCGTTTCAGACGTGGCCTACCTCGACTTGAACGTCGCAGCTGCTTCTAACGTGAACGTGAACGTGTTCAACCTGATCGGTCAGCAAGTGATGACGCAGAACTTGGGCAACATCCCCGCTGGACAACAGCGCGTGGAGCTCAACTTCTCAGCATTGCAAGCAGGCGTGTACCTCGTGTCTATCGACGCAGGTACCAAGACTTCTACATTGCGCGTAACCGTCAAGTAAGACGTTTCGAAGGAATGAAGCTTCACAGCTTCGTTCCCAAGCAATCAAAATTTGAGACCGGTGGTTTGCCAAGTGCAGACCGCCGGTCTTTTTTTGTCCCCGATTTCGGGCGATATTTGACGACCTGGGAACTTGAAACCTCTCGACATGAAAAAACTGAACTCCATTTTTGCGCCGGCTTTGACGCTCGCGTTGCTCACCCTCTTTTCCATTTCTGCAACAGCGCAGACCGTGCCCAACGTCCAATTGAAGGACATGGCAAGTCGCGCAGTTTCTACGGGTGATTTTATCGCTGCCGCCGAAGGCCCGGTCTTGATCTGCTTCTGGGCCACTTGGTGCAGCCCGTGCAAACGCGAATTGAACGCCTACATGGACTACTACGACGAATGGCAGAAGGAAACCGGCGTCGAGCTGGTGGCGGTCTCCATCGACGACCCACGCAGCCTTTCCCGCGTTGCTCCTTATGTCAATTCAACAGGCTGGGACTACACCGTGTGGCTCGACCCGAACCGTGAGTTCGCCCGGAGCTTAGGCGTGAACAATGTCCCCCACACCTTCTTGATTGACCCAAAAACGGACGAGGTCATCTGGCAGCACAACAACTACGCAGATGGAGATGAGGACGAGGTTTACGAGCAGCTGCTAAAATTGGTCGGCAAGGATGACTAAGGCGCAAGTTCTCGTGCTGGCCTTGGGGCTGGCCGTTCCTGTGGGGCTCTTTGCCCAAGACGGAACTGGTGGATTTGGTGGCGGTGGTGGTAGCGACGGCGATGCCGGCCACATCTCGGGCAACGTCTCGATGACCATGCAGACTTACAGTGCCGACAGCTTGATCGGTGCTGAAGTACCTCCAGGAAAGACGGGCTTCAACGCCTTCGGCAACCTGATGTACACCAAGGGGGATTTCACCGCGGGCTTGCGGTACGAAAGCTACCTCAACCCCGTACTGGGCTTTCCTGGTCGATTCCACGGAACAGGCGTGGGCTATCGATTTGCCCGATACAAGAAGGGTCAATTCGACGTCACCATCGGAAACTTCTACGAGCAGTTCGGCAGCGGACTTTTGCTACGCGCCTATGAAGAACGGGCCTTAGGCATCGACAATGCGCTGGACGGTTTTCGCCTGATTTGGCGGCCTGTCGACGGCATCACCTTGAAGGGGCTTTACGGAAAGCAGCGCATGGACTTCGATTCGGGCCTGATCAACGGCGCGGGCATCGTCCGGGCTTTTGACGCAGAGCTCGACTTAAACCAACTTGTCGCAAAATGGACTGACTCCAAAACGCGCGTCACCCTCGCGGGAAGTTTTGTCTCACGGTTCCAGTCGGGCAGCACCTTTCTGGTGGACACCCTTGTTTTGGAGGTGCCTCAAAATGTCGGAGCCTGGAGTCTTCGTGGCGCGGTGCAACGCGGCGGACTCCAAGCCTCTGTCGAATACGTCACCAAGATCAACGACCCCAATGCGGAAAACCTCTTCACCTACCGAAAGGGCGAGGGAATTCTGGTGAATCTCGGTTGGTCGAAGAAGGGATTGGGCTTCACCCTCAGCGGAAAAGTTGTGGACAATATGAGCTTTCGCTCGGACCGCAACATGCTGCTTTTCGACCTGCCGATCAACT
>CALACF010000251.1 GCA_937890245.1 uncultured Flavobacteriales bacterium | reverse complement strand
CCTCGAGCTGCAGAATCGCTTTCAAATAATTCTCGGTACTTTCGGTAAGCATTTTTCGCTTGTGGAGTCCGCAAAGATAGACACCTACTTTAGCTGCACCTAACAAATATTTCTCTCATGAAGAAACTTTTCATCGTGCGTCATGCGCAGGCCGACGCGTACGGCAGCGCGGCCTCCGATTTCGAGCGGCCTTTGAGTCCGTTCGGGGTTGCGGACGCCCAGCGGATGGCAAGGCTTGTGGCCTGCGAACTTGCTATCGGGCAGGCCGGGTCGCTAGAAATATTCAGCTGTTCGCCCGCCCTGCGCACCCGGCAGACGGCCGCGCTGTTCTTGGAGGTCTGGGGGCGCAGTGCAGATGAACTTAAAGCTTTTGAACATGGCTACGCGACGACGACGGCAGCCTGGCTCGACCATATTCAGGGCTGGGACAATGCGGCTGAGCATGGCTGGATTTGGGGACACAACCCCGAGTTGAGTATGCTGGCCAGCGAGCTTTCGGGCACCGATGGTGTCGGCGGCTCGGCTGTTCAACTATCGCCCGCTGACATCATTTGCCTGCAGTTCGAAATTGACGATTGGGGCGCCGTATTTTCCGCATCGGGAACCCCCACCTTGCATCTTGTCGCAAGCCAACAACGCACACATCTTCGCCCATGAACTCCGCCCCCATCCACCCACTGAAAGCTTCGTTCTGGACCCTGCGCCGCCTGGTCAGCGCGGCCGGTATTGCAGTGGGGCTGTATGCCTTGGTGCGCTTTTCTAGCATCACAGCTTATCTGATTATTTCGATCGGCTTGAGTTATGTGGGGAGGCCAATTGTGGACTGGGTAACCAAGCGTAAAATCAAGGGGCTGCAGATGCCATCATCATTGGGTGCGGCTGTAGCCTTGCTGTTTTTGGCCGGTTTGGGCGCAGCTGTTTTGAGTTTGTTTATTCCCTTGGTAACGGCCGAGGCGCGTGTAATCAGCGAGATCGATTTCGAAGCGGCCGGCAAGGCGCTGTCGGGCCAGTTTTCAGATTTCCAACTGCGGTTTTCGAATTTGATCGGCGAGAGAACGAATGCGGACCTGACCGCAGGGCTGCAGAAGCAGTGGAGTGCATCGTGGTCTGAGATGCTAGGCGAGGCAGGGCTTGGCGGCCTGCTTTCAGGATTTCTAGGGACGGTTGGGAACACACTGGTCGCGGTCTTCTCGATCCTGTTCATGACCTTCTTCTTCCTCAAAGACCGCAACCTCTTTTTCGGAATCATCCAGGCCTTGACCCCGCAGCGCTTGCAGGAAAAAGTCGACCGCGTCATCGAGGACACCTCCACCCTGCTCACGCGATACTTTGTAGGATTGGCTATCCAAGTGAGCATCGTCACTGTAATAATTACTTTGGGACTGAGCATCTTGGGCGTTCCGAATGCTTTCTTGATCGGTTTTTTGGCAGGGCTCATGAACCTGGTGCCATACGTGGGGCCGTTGGTGGCTGCTGGCGCCACGCTGCTGATTTTACTGACAACCCAATTCCAAAACCCCGAGCTCTGGGGGCTCGTCGGAAAGGCGGCCCTGGTCTTTGGCGTGGCGCAGCTCGTCGACAACTTCTTCACACAGCCCGTCATCTTTGCGGGGAGCGTCAAGGCCCACCCGCTCGAAATCTTCCTTCTCATCTCCATCGCGGGATCGCTGGCAGGCGTGGCGGGCATGGTACTCGCCATCCCTGCGTACAGCTTGCTGCGGATTGTAGCCAAGGAGTTCTTCAGCGAATTCAAGGTTGTAGACTCGTTGACGAAAAAACTATGAGAATTGGCATCAAGGACGAGAACCACGCCCTAAATTTGCTTCCCGTATAGATACTATGCGGAATGGGCCAAGCCACTAAATATATTTTCGTCACCGGGGGCGTTTCCTCGAGCCTCGGCAAGGGGATTATTGCGGCTTCACTCGCGAAGCTTTTGCAAGCGCGTGGTATGCGGGTGACCATCCAGAAACTGGATCCATATATCAATATCGATCCGGGCACCCTCAATCCTTATGAGCACGGGGAGTGTTACGTGACCAAGGATGGTGCGGAAACGGATTTGGATCTCGGGCATTACGAGCGTTTTCTAAACGTCACGACCAGCCAGGCAAACAATGTCACAACCGGGCGGATTTATCAGAGCGTCATCCAGAAGGAGCGGCGTGGTGAGTATTTGGGGCGCACCGTGCAGATCATTCCGCACATCACCGATGAAATAAAGCGGTGTATTCGGATTTTGGGGGAAAGCGGTGATTACGATTTTGTGATCACCGAGATTGGCGGCACGGTCGGCGACATCGAGTCGCTGCCATACGTGGAGACGATGCGGCAAATGCGCTGGGAGAATCCCAAAGACACGCTCTGCATACACTTGACACTGATCCCCTATTTGAAGGCGGCCGGCGAGCTCAAGACCAAACCCACCCAGCACTCAGTCAAGCAGCTCTTGGAACTGGGAATCCAGCCAGACATTCTGGTGTGTCGCACTGAACACGAGCTGAATGCAGGGATACGAAACAAGGTCGCGCGCTTTTGCAACGTTGCACAAAGCGCTGTAATACAGTCGATTGATGCCGAGACCATTTACGACGTTCCGCTGATGATGCGCGACGAGCATTTGGACGAGGTTGTACTCGAAAAGCTGAATGTCCTCGATG
>CALACF010000250.1 GCA_937890245.1 uncultured Flavobacteriales bacterium | reverse complement strand
CACACCGCTTTGTTGCGTTCCCATCAGGTCTCCAGGTCCGCGCAGTTCCAAGTCCACCTCAGCGATTTCGAAGCCATCACCCGTTCGGCACATCGTATCAAGACGGCGGCGCGCCTCTCGGCTTGGCTCCTTGCCTGCCATCAGGATACAGTAGCTCTGCTCAGCACCCCGCCCAACGCGCCCGCGCAACTGGTGCAATTGGCTGAGGCCGAAGCGCTCGGCACTCTCGATTACCATCACCGTGGCATTCGGCACATTGACACCCACCTCAATCACCGTCGTGGCGACCATCATCTGCGTCTCACCGCGCACAAACCGGTCCATTTCCCAAGCCTTATCCTGCGCCTTCATCCGGCCGTGGACCACGCTAATCCTGAACTCGGGGAGTGGAAAACGGCGAACCAAACTCTCGTACCCGTCCATCAAATCCTTGTAATCCAGCGTTGCGCTTTCCTCGATCAGCGGGTAGACAATGTAAATCTGTCTGCCCAGGCCAACCTCCTTCTCCAAGAAGTCAAAAACCGAAATCCGCGCCGCATCCGTGCGCTGTTCAGTCCTAATTTCTTGGCGCCCCGGCGGCAATTCGTCGATAACGCTCACGTCGAGGTCGCCGTACAGCGTCATGCTCAAGGTCCGCGGAATGGGCGTTGCTGTCATCACCAGCACATGGGGCGGAATGGCCGCCTTTGCCCAAAGCCGGGCGCGCTGGGCGACGCCGAACCGGTGCTGCTCGTCGATGACCACCAGGCCCAAGTTCTTAAACACGACGGCAGGCTCCAGCACCGCATGGGTCCCAATCAAGATGTGGATCTCGCCTGCTGCAAGGGCCTCGAACATGACCTTCCGCTCGCTCTTGGGCGTTGAGCCCGTCAGGAGTTCGATCCGCACCGGCAAACTGCTGAGGAAGTCCCGAAGGCTTTTAAGATGCTGGCGAGCTAGAATTTCTGTCGGCGCCATCAAGCATGTCTGGAACCCGTTGTCGGCGGCTATCAACGCGACCATCAAGGCCACCATGGTCTTGCCGCTGCCAACATCCCCTTGCAACAGTCGATTCATATGGTGGCCCGTTCGCGTGTCGTTTCGAATTTCTTTGATCACCCGTTTCTGCGCGCCTGTAAGCTCGAAGGGAATGCACGTCTCGTAAAAGGCGTGAAACAATTCGCCCACCTGATGGAACACCACGCCTTCCATATCTTCCGTCTGGCTATAGCGCTGTTGCAGCAGCTGTAGCTGGAGAAACAGCAGCTCCTCGAACTTCAGCCGGTAGCGAGCGCTGGCCTCAGCCTGAAGATCGGCGGGGGCGTGCACCGTTGCAAGGGCCTCGGCCCGGCCCAACAACCCACGGGCCGCTAGCACCGACGCCGGGAGCGTCTCCGCAACAAATGGCTCACCACAAACGGCCTGCATCTGCTTGATCAGGCGCCCCACGGCCTGCGACAACCCCGCGCTGTGCAAGCCCGAGCGGCCCAACTTTTCCGAGCTGCTATAGACCGGGTGCAAGCCGCCGGAAGCCGCAGAAGAAGAAGGCGACAGCAATTCTGGATGCGCAATGTTCAACTTTCCCTTGTAGTCACTTGCCTTGCCCCACACAACACAAGCCATGCCCTCGGTGAGCTGCCGCTTCACCCACGCCGCACCACGGAACCACACGAGCGGAACGCCCCCGGTTTCGTCGTAAAACATGGCTGTCAAGCGCTGAGACCGAGGCGTACCTGAAATCTTGACCGTGCGTATCACCCCTTTCAACTGCACGTGCACAGGGCTCGCTTGCAGTTGGTCTACGGTGTGGAATTGGGTTCGGTCTTCGTATCGAAAGGGCAAATGATACAAGAGGTCTCCAAACGTTCGCACCTCCAAGTCAGCGGCAAAAGCCTCCGCCCTTTTCGGGCCGATGCCGCCGAGAAACTCGATCGATGTATCCTCGCTCAGGGGCTCTTTCATCGGCCCATCTCTTTAGGCGAGCATTCGAACGGGCACCTCCAAGAAGCCCTTCAAGTCCTGCAAAAAAGCGGCTCCCGTAGCCCCGTCCACCACCCGGTGATCGCAGCTCAATGTCACTTTCATTACGTGTCCGGGGACGACTTCACCGTCGCGGACCACAGGTACATTTTGAATGCCTCCAATCGCCAAGATGCAGGCATCAGGTGGATTGATGATGGCCGTAAACTCATCGATGCCGAACATCCCCAGATTCGAAATCGTAAACGTGTTGCCCTCCCAATCAGCTGGCTGTAATTTCTTGTCGCGGGCGCGGCCTGCAAAGTCGCGCACTTCCGACCCGATCTGGGTGAAGGACTTCTGGTCGGCAAAGCGCACCACAGGCACGAGTAAGCCGTCCTCAACAGCCACTGCGACACCGATGTGCACGTGGTCATTGGTGCGGATAACGTCGCCCATCCAGGCGCTGTTAACCGCAGGATTCTTCTTGAGAGACATCGCTACCGCCTTGACGACCATGTCGTTGAAACTCACGCGCACGCCCTCTTCTGCATTGATCAGTTTGCGGGCTGCCATGGCTGCCGACATGTCGATGCTGAGGTTCAAGTAGAAATGCGGTGCTGTGAATTTGCTCTCGGCCAATCGGCTGGCAATCACCTTGCGCATCTGACTCACCGGCGTATCTGAATGGCTCTCAACGCCACCGCTCAAGCTGCCTGCTTTCGGCACGTAGCTGTCGATGTCGCGTTTGACAATCCGTCCGCTGTCACCCGTGCCCGTCACTGCACCCAAGTCGATGCCGCGCTCTGCCGCCATGCGAGCAGCCAATGGCGAAGCCTTGACTTTTCCGCGCGAAGGCGTTGCTGGGGCTGGCATAGCAACAGGAGATGGTGTTGGAGCAACAACCGGACTTAAAGCCGTGGGCTGTGCTGCAACAAGTGGGGCCGATGGAGCAGGCGGCGTCACAGGGGCCGCGACTTCCACGACAACCTTGGCCGCCTCATCTTGAGCGATCAGCGCTGCGACATCCTCACCTTTCTCTCCCAAGATGGCCAAGATGCCGTCCACTTCCGCCGTGGCGCCTTTTTCCACCCCGATGTGCAAAAGCACCCCGTTTTGGAAGGATTCAAATTCCATCGTTGCCTTGTCGGTCTCGATTTCAGCGAGGATATCGCCCATCGCCACTTCGTCTCCAACGTTCTTGTGCCATTCCGCCACGACCCCTTCGGTCATCGTGTCGCTCAGCTTGGGCATGCGTACAATTTCAGCCATGATTCTTCAGCGTCAATCTTTTACAAAAGGATAATTCGGCGTCGCGTAGACGTCTTCGTACAGCTCTGAGGCATCCGGTTTCGGGCTTTCCTCGGCGAATTTAATCGCCTCCTCGACTTGGGCACGGACCGCGTCATCCACCTCTTTCAACTCGGATTCGCTCATCCATTTTTGTGCC
>CALACF010000249.1 GCA_937890245.1 uncultured Flavobacteriales bacterium | reverse complement strand
TTTCCCTCGTAATGAAAGTAGCCGACCCGCGCGGTATCCGCCATCGTAAAGTCGCCTTGGCCGGCAGCCAAAACTCCAGTGAAGCCCGGATGCCAAATTTCCACAGTCGGCCGAAGCGTCAAGTCGCGCACGCCGTGGCAGCGGCCCTCATCCCGGATGCTCAACACGCCGTCGAGCACCTCAACGCGCACACCACCTATCACGCCCTCAGCGCCCCAGACCTCTACCCGTGGCCAGCCCACGTCTTCATGCCAAACCACATCCACCCTATCCTCCATCTGCAAAGTATGCGGCACTTGAGCTGCTGTCCACAAATGCTCGAACGTCCACAGCACTTGTTCTCCGGCTGGTGTGAAGCAGCCCGGCGCGTCGGGTCGACAGCCCGTCAAAGTGACCAAATCCACCAAGGCCAAACAAAACAAGAACAGCCCGGCGCGACTCACGAGCCGTGCTTTTGATCCGTTGCCGCCTTTGCAGCATCCCAGAAAACGTCCATCTCGGCCAGGTCCATTTGTGTCAAATCAAGATTCTGCACTGCAATCTGTTCTTCCATCGCCTGAAATCGGGTCTTGAATTTGAGGTTCGTCCGCTCGAGTGCCTCGTCCGGATTGATGTCGTGAAAGCGCGCAAAATTGATCAGCGAGAACAGCAAATCACCAAACTCGCCACTGACCTTGTCCCGGTCCACCTTGCCCCCAACTTTGCCGGCATCAAGCTCTGCCTTGAATTCTCCCAACTCCTCCTCCACCTTCTCCCAAACCTGGTCTGCGTGATCCCAATCGAAACCCACGCCACGTACTTTTTCCTGAATTCGCTGCGCTTTCACCATGGAAGGCAGCCCTTTTGGCACGCCCTCTAGTACGCTTTTTCTCGCCCCCGCTTGCTTGCCGCCCTTTTCGGCCAACTTGATCTTCTCCCAATTGGCCTTCACCTCCTCCTCGGTATTCGCCTCCACATCCCCGTATATGTGGGGGTGTCGGTGGACAAGCTTGTCGCAAATCGCGTGGAGGGCGTCGGCGGCATCGAAGGCCCGCTGCTCCGCACCGAGCTTACAATAGAAGACCATGTGCAGCATGAGGTCACCCACTTCGCCACGCACCTCGTCGAGATCGCCCGCAAGAATCGCATCGCCCAACTCATACGTCTCCTCAATCGTCAGATGCCGGAGCGACTCAAAGGTCTGCTTGCGGTCCCACGGGCATTTTTCCCGTAAATCATCCATGATATCGAGCAAGCGCCCGAACGCCGCGAGATGTTCAGCGCGCGAATGCTGCGCAGTTGGGGTATCTAATTGCATGTCGGGTCAAATTTAATCCGCACCTTCGGGCTGCCATGCGCAATTGCCTCAAACCTTGCCTGCTCTGGATAAGTCTCTGTTTTCTCTATGCCAATTCAGCGACGGCACAAGAGGCCAGCGCCTGGGAATTTGAAGGAGCTGGCGGCGTCAACATCGCCTTCCGCCCCGTCCTGCGCTCCTTGATCAACGGGCACGTTGCCCGCTTTTCTCTCGCCCGGTCTTTGGGCCAATCCAGCAGCTGGGGGCAGTACAGAAATGCGGCACGTTGGGGTCTCGCATTGCAATCAAACAACCTCGGCAATCCACAGGAGCTCGGTCGGCAGTGGGCCTTGAAATTGCAAGGCGACTTTGCATGTGTCGCGGGGGTGCGTTCGGTGATCGGGCTGGGGCTGGGCGCCAACACACGGCCTTATGACTTCGAGGAAAATCCGCAGGGCGTCGCCATCGGCACCACGTTCAATCTAGCGATATCTCTGGGACTCAGCGCGCCTGTATTTGAAGGCACCAACGGTTCCGCCCTGCTGCTCAAATTTCAGCTCGACCACCAGAGCAACGGCGCGGTCGCCCAGCCAAATCTCGGTTCGAACGTCATGACCTTGGGCTGCGTCTATCGCACGGGCCCAACGGGCCCAGTCAAGTGGTGGCGAGCAGGCGTCGACCCCCGGTTCGCAGCACGGGCCTTGCGCTCCACTGCGCCGAGAAGTTCCGAACTCTGCGCCCGCGCCGGCCTGGGAACCCGACAGCGTGACGCCTTGGGCGCACGCGATTTCGTACTCGACTACGGGCTCGACTGGCGCTGGTCCCCCGACCCCCGCTGGGGACTCAACATCGGAGCAGGCGGCCTACTTTGGCAGCTGAACGCCATCGTGCCGGCCGGGGCCAACGACACCGCAAAGACCACTTCTCACTACGGCATCCACGCAGGCCCGCATCTGAACTTTGGAGCATTGTCCGTCGATTTCAACTACGGCCGCTACATCGCAGGGCCAGCTGAATACGATAGCTACTATAAATTGGTCTGGCGCATCCGCCTCAACGAAAAGCTTTCGGCCAACATGGAACTCTGGTCCCACGGTTTCCGCGCGGACCACCCCAGCTTCGGACTCACCTACCACCTCGGCCTCAACCCATAGTTCCGCCAAAACTAAATTTTGGTGTCCGCAAACTTCTATATACCGCAATTTGACGTTTGCCGCAGCGCTTGGCTTTGACCACAGCAAAAATTCTCGATATATCATCGTATATTTAAGATGATGTGGCGGCTATCGACATGAAAGGTCTTTTTTGCCCCAAACCATTGTGTGACTCACTTCAGCGGCTGATTTTCTGCTGCTGCTAGGCGAATTTGGTTCGCCCTGTGACGAATAACATCTTGAATATGAATATGAAATTTAGAATCTCCCTTTTGGTTGCCATGTTCTCTGTTGCGCAGCTTTCAGCTCAGCTGCCTGACGGAAGCATCGCTCCTGATTTCACGGCAACTGACATCAATGGAACCGAGTGGAACCTTTATGATTTGCTCGACCAAGGGAAAAAAGTCATCCTAGAATTTTCGGCTACATGGTGTGGTCCATGCTGGAGCTACCACAGTGCTGGTATTTTGGAAGAGGTTTGGGAAACCTACGGCCCGGATGGAACAGATGAGGTATACGTTTTCTTTATCGAGTCTGACGACACCACCACGCCTGAGGATCTAGCAGGAACTGGATCTGCTACCACAGGGAACTGGATTGAAGGAACTGGATATCCAATCATTGATGATGGAGGAGCCATTTTCGACCTCTACACCAATGCCTACTTCCCAACGATCTACACAATCTGCCCGAACCGCATGTTGACAGAGAGCGGCCAAATTTCGGCTGCGCAACATCATGCGATTTTCAATCAAAGTAGTTGTGCCGCGGCTTCGCTTGCTTTAGACCCAGCTTTACTGAATTCCACTGGAGAGGTTACGGGCTGTGTTGACGAGCCGGCTGGGGTGTCGGTTGCGATGATGAACCTGGGTACTGAACCGCTCACTTCCACCACGGTGGGGATGTTCATCACCATCGAGACCAACACCTCACCCCCCACGATCGCCGGCAACATCCAGCCGATGGTGCTGATCATCGGATTGATCGCCAGTCGCACGGGATACTT
>CALACF010000248.1 GCA_937890245.1 uncultured Flavobacteriales bacterium | reverse complement strand
GGCGGTTGTGGGTGGCATCTGAGCTCAAGGCGATTGCTCCACAATGCCCGGATGTGCAGGCATTCCCGCCGGGTCATACGTTTGTTTCGGGCGACGAGCGCCCTGTGAATCGTTTCAAGGAGGCGTGGATGAATTGGTCGACCCATCCAAAAAAAGCGTACCAGCCAGCTGAACTTCAGGACAAGTTGCGCGCTGCTGTATCCAGTCATCTCATGGGCGATGTGCCGTATGGCTTGCTGATTTCAGGCGGGCTCGACTCTTCAGTTATCGCAGCACTCGCGGTTCAACTGGCATCCAAACGCGTGGACCAAGACGGTGAAGAAAAGGCCTGGTGGCCCGCACCGCACAGCTTCGCCATCGGCTTGGAGGGCAGTCCCGACTTGGCAGCGGCGGAAGAAGTGGCCGCGCATATTGGGACGGTCCACCACGGGGTGACGTACACCATCCAGGAAGGGCTCGATGCGATTGAGGACGTAATTCGCCACGTTGAAACGTACGACGTGACGACCATCCGCGCCTCCACTCCGATGTATTTGCTCGCGCGTCGCATCCGCACGATGGGCATCAAGATGGTGCTGAGCGGAGAGGGCGCTGATGAGCTGTTTGGCGGTTATCTGTATTTTCATTTGGCCCCCGACGCCCGCGAGTTTCACGAGGAAACCGTTCGCAAGATGCTGGACCTCCACAAGTACGACTGCGCACGTGCAAACAAGAGCATGATGGCTTGGGGCATCGAGGCCCGCGTTCCCTTTCTGGACCGTGATTTCATCAATTACGCCATGGACCTCGATCCCGAGGCCAAGATGGCAGGCGGTGGAAAGCTGGAAAAGGAGGCCATCCGCAAAGCGTTCGAAGGGATGCTGCCCGACGCCATTTTGCGCCGGCAGAAGGAGCAGTTCTCCGACGGCGTTGGATACGGCTGGATCGATTCGCTCAAGGACACGGCTGCCGCACGGGTGAGTGACGACGAATTGGCACGCGCTTCACGGCGCTTTCCGATCAATTCGCCCACGACCAAAGAAGGGTACTGGTATCGAGAGGTTTTCGAGCGCAATTTCCCATCTGCGGCTTGCGCCTCAACGGTTCCTGGTGGGAAGTCCGTGGCCTGTAGCACGGAAAAGGCGCTCGAATGGGACGCCCGCCTTCAAAACCTGAACGACCCCTCGGGCCGCGCTGTCAGCGGGGTACACAAAAAGGGCTACTGAGTCAGCGTCCGAGTCCGTCGGCGTCAAAGGCAAACGGCACGAGATTGGTGGCGCTCTTTGAGACCAGCACGTCCTCGTCGCGCGCCTGCAACAGCAGTCGAATCGAGCCTTCCTGGCGCTGCTCCGACTCGAGCAAGACCTGACGGCAACCGCCGCAAGGCATGAAGGCATTCGGGTTGGCAATGGGCGATGGCGAAACGATGGCCACGGCCTCAATGGCCACGCCTGGATACTGCGCACCAGCAGTGAAAACGGCGATTCGCTCGCCACACATTCCCTGCGGATACGACATGTTCTCCTGGTTTGCCCCCAAAACAACCTCACCATTTTCCAAGCGGGCGGCTGCGCCTACTTGGAACTGCGAATAGGGGGCGTAGGCGTTCAGCGCAGCGCGATGCGCTGCGGCGAGTAAGTCGCGGTCGGCTTGGGCGAGTTCTTTTGCAGGCCATTTTTCAATGGTGCAGTCGCAATGCAAGGTTTGATTGGGCATATGGGGGGCGTAAATTTACGATATCTTTCGTGTCGATTGACCAATCCTTCCGCCATGACCTTTAGAGCTTTTCCAAAGCGCAGATTTCTTTTGTCCGCGCTTCTAGCCATTTTTTCAGTCCCTGCCTTTGCGCAGCCCGCAACCTTTGCCACTTCGATGGAGCCTGTGGAAGTAGCCAGTTCCGACTTTGGAAACACGTCGATCCGCATGGTGCTCAACGCGGCGGATGAGCCTGTGGTGTCGTTTGGAAAATCGGGGCATTTGTATGTGGCCAAATGGGATGCAGGCGCGCAGGCCTTTGGTGTTCCCACACCGATCGACTCGACGGAAGCCATTTACCTGTCGGATCAGGAAGGGCCGGAAATGGCTGTCCATGGAGATTTGATTGTCCTGACATACAGCCACAGTGGGGATTGGACGCACGGCTTGCGATCGGTTCGCTCGCTCGATGGCGGGGCGACGTGGAGTGAGCCTTTGGAGGTCGTGCCCGGCGCGACGACCGAGTTGTTCTTGCCCTGCGTGGCCATGGACGACGCGGGAAATCCATTCATAGGCGTGATCGCCGGTGGCGCGGG
>CALACF010000247.1 GCA_937890245.1 uncultured Flavobacteriales bacterium | reverse complement strand
GACAGTGCTGGTGTGCCTCGCTTCGGCGTGACCCACCTGTATGACGGTGAGACTGGACAGCGTTTTGACCAACCGGCAACGGTGGGCGTGATTTACATGATCAAGTTGAGCCACATGGTGGACGATAAGATGCACGCGCGTTCTATCGGCCCCTACTCGCTCATCACCCAGCAGCCGCTCGGTGGTAAGGCGCAGTTCGGTGGACAGCGTTTTGGAGAGATGGAGGTCTGGGCCCTTGAGGCCTTTGGAGCTGCGCATATTCTCCAGGAGATTTTGACTGTAAAGTCCGATGACGTGGTGGGCCGTGCGAAAGCATATGAAGCCATTGTCAAAGGAGATCCAATGCCAACACCTGGCATTCCGGAGTCGTTTAACGTGCTTATGCACGAGCTACGTGGATTGGGATTGACCGTATCACTCGAGAAATCGAACGATTGAATCCTGCGTTTTTCATCGAACAAAACCTGAAAGAATGACCCACAACAAGACGCCAAAGCTCTCGAGCGACTTTTCGAAGATTCGCATTTCTCTCTCTTCACCAGAGGAGATTTTGGGCAATAGCAAGGGAGAAGTCCTGAAGCCAGAAACCATCAACTACCGGACGTATAAGCCGGAACGCGATGGCCTTTTCTGCGAGAGAATTTTTGGTCCTACGAAGGATTACGAATGCCACTGTGGCAAGTACAAGCGGATCCGCTACAAGGGAATCGTTTGTGACCGCTGTGGTGTAGAAGTGACAGAGAAAAAAGTGCGACGTGAGCGCATGGGCCACATCCAGCTCGTGATTCCCGTAGCGCATATCTGGTACTTCCGTAGCCTTCCGAACAAGATTGGTTACCTCTTGGGCTTGCCCACGAAGAAGCTCGACCAGATTATCTACTACGAGCGTTATGTAGTGATCCAGCAGGGCATCGCAGTGAAAGCTGACGGTGAGGAGTTGGAGAACAATGAGTTCTTAACCGAGGAGGAATACCTGGATATTCTGGAGACACTTCCGAAGGAGAACCAGTATTTGGACGACAAGGACCCGAACAAATTCATCGCCAAGATGGGTGCCGAGGCTTTGTATGATATGCTCGCCAACTTGGACTTGCCGGCGTTGAGCTTCGAGCTCCGTCACAAGGCCAATACAGAGACGTCTCAGCAGAGAAAGAGCGAGTCACTCAAACGCCTGCAAGTTGTGGAGTCCATTCGCGACTCTCAGACCCGCGTAGAAAACCGTCCTGAGTGGATGATCGTGAAGGTCGTGCCAGTCATCCCGCCCGAGTTGCGCCCGTTGGTGCCACTAGACGGAGGTCGTTTTGCGACATCGGATTTGAACGATTTGTACCGCCGTGTGATCATTCGTAACAACCGTTTGAAGCGCTTGATCAGCATCAAGGCACCGGACGTAATTCTGCGGAACGAGAAGCGAATGTTGCAGGAAGCTGTCGACAGCTTATTCGACAACAGCCGCAAGTCTAGCGCCGTGAAAACGGAAAGCAACCGCCCGCTGAAGTCACTTTCTGACAGCTTGAAGGGCAAGCAAGGTCGTTTCCGTCAAAACCTCTTGGGTAAACGGGTTGACTATTCTGCACGTTCGGTAATCGTCGTGGGCCCAACGCTCAAGATGCACGAGTGTGGCATGCCTAAAAACATGGCCGCTGAGCTCTACAAGCCGTTCATCATCCGCAAGATGATTGAGCGCGGCATTGTGAAGACAGTGAAGTCTGCGAAGAAGATTGTGGACGCAAAGGAGCCTGTTGTTTGGGACATCTTGGAGAACGTGATGCGCGGCCACCCGGTCTTGCTCAACCGGGCTCCAACGCTTCACCGTCTCGGCATTCAGGCGTTCCAGCCAAAGATGATCGAGGGCAAGGCCATTCAGTTGCACCCGCTCGCTTGTACAGCCTTCAACGCTGACTTCGATGGTGACCAAATGGCTGTGCACTTGCCATTGGGCCCAGCAGCCGTACTCGAGGCGCAGCTTTTGATGCTCGCTTCGCACAATATCTTGAACCCGGCCAATGGAGCACCGATTACGGTGCCTTCTCAGGACATGGTTCTGGGATTGTACTACATGACCAAAGGTCGCTTGTCCACTGAGGATCACCCCGTGATAGGCGAAGGCATGACCTTCTATAGCCCGGATGAGGTGACGATCGCGCACAATGAAGGACGCGTGCAATTGCACGCCAACATCAAGGTTCGCTGGACTGACAAGGATGGGAATCGTTCAATCATCGAGACGACTGTAGGTCGTGTGCTGTTCAACGAGGTCGTGCCAATTGAGGTGGGCTATGTGAATGAACTGCTCACAAAGAAGTCACTGCGTGATATCATCGCGAACGTCTTGCGTATTGTCGGCGTTCCTGGAACGGCGGCCTTCTTGGACGACATCAAACACCTGGGCTTTACCATGGCTTACAAAGGCGGACTGTCGTTCAACTTGAATGACATTATCATTCCGCCAGAGAAGGACGAGCTCGTGAAGGGTGCGGACGACCGCGTTGCTGAAGTGATGGAGAACTATAACATGGGTCTCATCACGAACAACGAGCGGTACAACCAGATTATTGACATCTGGACGCATACCAACTCGCGCTTGACCAATATCCTTATGGACCGTCTGGAGACAGACAACCAGGGCTTCAACTCGATCTATATGATGATGCACTCCGGTGCACGTGGATCGAAAGAGCAAATTCGACAGCTGTCTGGCATGCGTGGTCTGATGGCCAAGCCTCAGAAATCGAGTGCGATGGGAGGTCAGGACATTATTGAGAATCCGATTCTTTCGAACTTTAAGGAAGGACTGTCAATCTTGGAGTACTTCATTTCGACGCACGGTGCCCGTAAAGGACTTGCGGATACGGCCTTGAAAACGGCTGACGCTGGTTACCTAACTCGTCGTTTGGTTGACGTAGCACAAGACGTAATCGTACGAATTCCCGATTGTGAAACCATTCGAGGCTTGCATTGCAAGGCTTTGACTAAGAACGACGAGGTCGTTGAGTCATTGGCGGAGCGCATTGAGGGCCGTACGGCTTTGAACGATGTGGAAACCCCCGATGGTGAGTTGATCGTTGCAGGTGGCAATGAGATTACCAACGCGCACGCCCTTGCGGTCGAAGCCGCTGGCGTTGACGAGGTGGAAATCCGCTCTGTGTTGACATGCGAGTCTCGCAAAGGTGTTTGTGCCAAATGTTACGGGCGTGCACTGTCGACGAACAAGGTGGTCCAAGCCGGTGAGGCTGTTGGCGTTATCGCTGCCCAGTCCATTGGAGAGCCCGGGACGCAGTTGACACTGCGTACGTTCCACGTTGGTGGTACGGCCTCGAAGATTTCGGATGAAAACGAGATTTTGGCCAAGCACGATGGAATCATCGAGTTGGAGGACTTGCGCTCAGTACAGCGCACGACGCCCGAAGGTGAAGTTGAAACTGTGGTGGTGTCTCGTTCTACAGAGTTTAAGGTGATCGATGCTGAAATTGGCATCACGCTTTCCTCAACAAACCTCCCCTACGGGTCGGTGCTCAACGTCAAGTCGGGCAAGAAGATCAAGAAGGGCGATGCCGTTTGTACATGGGATCCATACAACAATGCGATCATCTCTGAGGAGGTGGGAGTTGTTGTTTTTGAGCACGTTGAGGAGGGGATGACCTTCCGCGAAGAGCTCGACGAACAGACTGGATTCCGCGAGATTGTGATCACGGAGACGAAGGACAAGAAGAAGAACCCGGAAATTCGGATTGTCGGTCCGAAGAAGGAGATTCTGAAGACGTACTCTCTGCCTGTGGGTGCCCACGTCAGCGTTGAGGAAGGTCAAGAAGTGGCCACCGGTCGCATCCTGGCTAAGATTCCTCGGATTGCCGGTAAATCGGGTGACATCACCGGGGGACTTCCCCGCGTGACGGAGCTCTTCGAGGCGCGAAACCCTTCAAACCCAGCAGTGGTTTCTGAGGTGGACGGCATCGTGAGCTACGGCAAGATCAAGCGCGGTAACCGTGAGATCATTGTGGAGTCACGTATCGGAGAGAAGCGGAAGTACCTGGTCCCATTGGCCAAGCACATCCTCGTTCAGGAAAATGATTTCGTCAGG
>CALACF010000246.1 GCA_937890245.1 uncultured Flavobacteriales bacterium | reverse complement strand
CTGTCTTCTCCGAGCTGCTGATCTGGTATTTCTCGCAGGCCCGTGATTTCAACGCGGCCATGACCCAGGCCATCGGACTGGACCGGCGGAAGAACGAGGACGGCAAGCGGCTGATGACCCTCTCGGCCACTGCGCGCAAGAACAACGATCTCTACACCGCTGTCAAAGGCTACGAGGCCGTCGTAAAAAAGGGTACTGCTTGCCGGTACCACCATGCGGCCCGCCGCTCGTTGCTCGAAGTCCACCTCGAGGCCGTGACCGGAAAAATGCCGCTCGACACGGCCGAAGCGCGGGTACTCGACGGGCGCTACGCCGAAGACATCGCCGACTTCGCGGGCAACCCCGAGGCGGCCCTTCTCATGCGCGACCGCGCACATTTGCTCGCCTTCTACCTCGATGACGCCCCTGCGGCGCTCGCCATCTTGGACGCGGCCATCACCTTCCCCGGTGTCGCCAGCGAAACCCGCTCTGAAATCAAACTCGAGCAGGGCGACGTCTTGGTCTTTCTCGACGATGTCTGGAGCGCCTCCCTCCTGTTCTCCCAAGTCGACCTCGACCACAAGGAGGGCGTGCTGGGCCAAAAAGCCAAGTTCCGGAACGCGCGGATTTCATACTTCACTGGGGATTTTAATTGGGCGCAAGCGCAACTAGATATTCTCAAGGCCAGCACATCGAAGCTGATCTCCAACGACGCAATCGACCTGAGCTTGCTGATCACCGACAACTTCAATATGGACACTGTGACGGCGCCGATGGAGCAATTCGCGCGGGCCGACCTGCTGCATTATCGGAACAAGCTCGACGCCTGCCTGCTGACGCTGGACTCGCTATCTGCGCATTGGCCCGGTCACGTGCTCGAAGACGAAATGCTGATGATGCGCGCAGAAATTGCCATTCGCAGAGGCCAATTTGAAACCGCTGCCATCCACTACAACGACGTAATTGACCTGCACTTCGACGACGTCCATGCCGACAATGCGCTCTTCGCGCTGGCCGACATCACACACCACAACCTGGGCTTTGAAGCAGAGGCGCAGGTGCTCTACGAGCGGCTCTTGGTCGAATACCCCGGCTCCCTTTTTGCCGTGGAGGCGCGCAAGCGATTCCGGGCTTTGCGAGGAGATGACTGGGCCGAGTAAGTCAGCGCTTCATCAGGGTGTAGATGCCCTGCGCAATCATCCACTGCGCCACCGCATACGTGATCATGACGAGCTGTTGCGCCCCGGCGAACGGGACGTAGAATTTATTCATTGCGATCAAGATGTCACTGCACATGAAGATCACTGCGCCCCATGCCAATAACTTGACGCCCTTTACACCCGGATCGAGCGCCCAGGCCGAGTAGGTCATCGCGCCGATTACCAAGCTGTACACCAGCACGGCCGGTGCCATTTCACCAGCACGCTCCCAGAGAAGCATCTCCAGCCCGATCACAACTGCGCCCAGCAACGCAAGCATTGGCAAACGGCGCCCTTGCTTTGAAGGTGCAATACTCCGCGCCAAGGCCATCCGCTTGAACGCCATGATGTAGCCAAAATGGCCCAGTAAAAATGCGCTCAGTCCCACCAAAAAGGCATCCGGACCGCTCCGGGTCAATGCCAGATCCCCGACCCAGCAAAGGAGCATCGCCCACGACACCCAAAAGCCCACCCCATGGGCGCTCAGTCCTTTATCACCCAAGCCGCCTGTCGCAACACACGTCCGCACCAAAAGCAATGGCATCAACATGGCTTTGGCCGCATCGTGCACAAAACGCCAAGGTGCCGGGTCCCATACGATGGCCCCAGCAGAATCCAGCCTACGACCCAAGGTCATCGCAACAAGCAGCGCAAGCACCAACGCAATAAAGGCCGCGTCGAAAACTTGATTGGGCGAACCCTCAGGCTCGAGCGTATGGGGGACGGGCTGCTTGAAGTCGGTCATGGATGCATTGGCTGTGCTCAGCAAGTACGCCTAATTTGACGGTTCTTCCAAAATGCAGAAAGGGCCACCCCTGAGGGTGGCCCTTTCCAACTAGTTATTTTGGTTGGTTAAGTATCGATTCGATCCAAGTGAAAGGGAGCGAATCAGTCACAAGATTGGCCGTAGTAGCCCAGGACTGTAAGCAGGTCCGGAGCGCCAACGACACCATCGTCGGATTGGTCATAATCGCCGCAGCCCACCATGCATCCGTACCATCCGAGGATGTCCAAGATGTCCAAGGTTGAGACGTGGCCGTCGCCGTTCACATCACCGGGGCAGTTGACGTGCGAGCGGTCCGGTTGGTGAAAACCCACCGTCTGGATGTACCCGCTTGGCACATTGATCGTCCCCGAAAAGGCTTGGCCGATTGAGCCGTCAGCCGAAACGGTCACGCCGCTATTTGCGCCGCTGTGGAAGCCCGCCGTAATGGCGTGGCGATCCAACTCCACTTGGCTGGAGAGATCCGAGCTGCAAAGCCCGAGTCCTCCGAAGAGCATTGCTATGAGTAGTACTTTCTTCATGGTATAATACATGTCAATTCAACAACTTAATTCGTTCACAACAAGTCGCCAGAGACGAAGTAGATCTTTTGACCTGCAATCGTCACAACGTTGACATGCATCGTACCTCCGGGAAGAATGGTAACACTCGACACGTTCGTATTTGAACCGCCCTGCTTGAACACGGCCGTTGCCAATGTCGTAGATGGATTGTTGGAATTCGAATAGTTGACAATCGTGACCTGGAATCCGTCGGGCAAGTCTTCTGGAAAGGTGGGGTGTAGTCCATTTTGCGTGTACAAAATCGATCCCGTGTCTCCCGAGGCCAGCGTTACGTTTAGGGCCTCAACCGTCGTTGCGAGTCCAGATGAGCTGCCCGAGAGGTTGGCGATCGCAGCGGTATTCGTAGCAATATCCGTCACGTTCGTAGCAATATCCGTCACGTTCGTAGAAACACCTGTCGCATTCGAAGTGATGCTCGCTTGATTGGTCACGATCGTGCTCATAAAGAAGTTGTCAGCCGTCGTCCGGGCAGTCGTCTCGGCAGCAATATCGCTTGCGTTCGTAGCGATGTCAGTGACGTTCGAAGCTATCGCAGTGGCATTGACGCCTTCAGCAGCCGTAGCGCGGGCCGTCTCAGTAGCGAGGTTCGTCGTCAAAACGAGCTCAGCGGCATCGCTTGCAGCCTCGTTGGCGTCAACATCAGACTGGATCAAGCCGCGAGCTGTAGTAGCGGCCGTGAAGC
>CALACF010000245.1 GCA_937890245.1 uncultured Flavobacteriales bacterium | reverse complement strand
TACAGCCTGTGCCTGCGCCAATGCAGAAGGTGGTCGACTCGGAATCGCCGAATTCGCCGCCAGAAGCCATGGTGGTGCCGTCGGCAACAAGTGCGTAGCTTCCTGTGCCGAATGCGCAGCAAATGCCGTCGCCAAAGTTGTCGAGGATCGTGAATGTGAAACAGCCACTGCCAAGGCAGCTGGTTTCTACGTTCGTGCTGTTGTTTTCGTAGGGGCCTCCCGACCACACGACGTTTCCGTCAGCATCGGTCATCTCCCAAGTCGTCTCCGCTCCATAGTTATCCGAAACGATGGTCAGCCCGAAGCAGCCACATTCGCCGTCGGCATCTGGCATGATGCATGAGCCGTCGTCTGCGATGGCGTCGGCATCGTAGTTGCAGGCAGCTACATCGGTGCAACCTGAGCAGCTGCTACCGTCGCCTCCGCAAATTCCGCACGCATCGTCGACCGCGCAAGACCCGTCGTCCTCAAGGGCTGTTGCGTCATAATTGCAGGCTGAGACGTCCATGCAGCCCGCGTCGGAATTATATCCAGTGGGGTAGCCGTCTAATGTAGCAGCGCCCGTATTCAATGGGTCGAGGAAGGCCGAAAGGCCATTGGTCCAGCTGACGTTGAATCGACCGTAGAAGTCGTATTGGCCATTGTTTGTCGAGCCAGAACACGCAGCCGCTCCACCGTAAAGCTGGCCAATGATTCGCTGGTTGTGGTCAAAGAGGGGCGAGCCCGAAGAGCCCGGCTCTGTCACGCCTTCTTCCCATTGGTCGATCCACCACACGGCAGCACTGCCTGAAGTGGAGTGGTAAGGCGAATTGTTTTCGAAACAGATCTTCTTCACGTCGCCCGATGGGTGGTGAATGCCTGTTGCTGAGTTCGGGATATCGCCTGAGTTGTCCCACCCTGCGTACTCCACGTTGTAGCTTGCAGGTGGTGTAGCGCTCAGCTCGATGAGACCGAAGTCACTTCCAGCGCTGCTGGCGAGCAAGGTTCCGCCCGAGACGCTTTGGTCGGTCGGTCCAGTTGATCCACCACAATCGCTGCTCTCATGGTTGAAATAGTATACCCAGCTGCCCGGTGATCCGAGGCAGTGGTTGGCCGTCAAAAAGTACGGCGTTCCATCGTTTGCCGTGTTGTTTACCAAAGCGCCGGTGCACAGGGCGAAGCCGCCATTGGTGATCAACGCAACAGAGCGCTTGGTTACTTGCCAATCATCACCTTGAGGGCAATTCACGTTGATATTGCAAGCGCCGGAGTTGCCAAACGGCCCCTGAGATCGCTGCTGAGCTGTTGCTTCAGGGTGTTGCAACAAGCTGCGGTATCCATGCACGACTTGGTCGAGGGCCAACAGGCCAGCAGCATCTTCAGCTCCTGAGCCGGCAGGCATCTGTAGCTCCACAACGAGCGTCTCGCCTTTGAGAAGTCCGACTGCAAGTCCGTTCCAGTCCTTGTTGTTGACCGAAGTGAAGCCACCCAAAAAGGCGGAGCGTTGTCCGTTCCAGAGGTAGACGACAGCGCCTTCGGGCAGGTCAAACGTAGAGAAATTGGCATTCACGCTGAGGGCATCAGGACAATGCAGCCCCATGCGCCAAACGGCGATACCGGCCTCCTCGGTCCAGACGCCGTGGGTCTCGGGGGCGATGGTTACGGCATGC
>CALACF010000244.1 GCA_937890245.1 uncultured Flavobacteriales bacterium | reverse complement strand
GAGAGCGGGTGGTCATTCCAAATCACGAGATCCGCGTCTTTGCCCGGCTCCAGCGAACCCATCCGATGGTCCAAGTGAAGCAGAATCGCTGGGTTGAGCGTCACGAACTTGAGCGCTTCCTCCTCGGGAACGCCACCGTACTTGACGGCTTTGGCAGCCTCTTGGTTCAGGCGACGCGCCATTTCGCGGTCGTCCGAATTGAAGGCCGTGACCACGCCGTTCTCCCAAAGCAGCGCACCGTTGTACGGAATGGCGTCTTTCACTTCGAATTTGTAGGCCCACCAATCCGAAAAGCTAGAGCCCCCCGCCCCGTGCTCGCGCATCTTGTCGGCCACCTTGTAGCCCTCGAGGATGTGCGTAAACGTATTCAGCCGGAAGCCCATGCTATCCGCAACGTGCATCAGCATATTGATCTCACCTTGTTGGTAGCTGTGGCAAGTCACAAAGCGCTCGCTGCGCAGGATTTCTAGGAGCGTTTCCAATTCCAAGTCGCGGCGCGGCTTCAAAGGCAAGCGGCCGGCCTTTCGGTCGCGTCGCGAAGTATTTGAAACCGCCCGCTCATAATCAATCCAAGATTGACCGTACTCTCGGGCGCGGTGAAAATGGTCGTAAAAAACCTGCTCAACCCCCATCCTGGTTTGAGGAAATCGCACCGTCTGCCGGTCCCCCCAATTGGACTGTTTGACATTCTCTCCCAAGGCAAACTTGATGAAGGGCGCGGCGCCCTCGATTTTCAGCTCCTCAGGCGATGCGCCCCAGCGAAACTTGATCACCCCACTTTGGCCCCCAATTGGATTGGCCGAACCGTGGAGCACCTGCCCCGCCGTCACACCCCCGGCCAAATGCCGGTAAATATTCACATCGTCGGAGTTCAGGACCGACCCGATTTCCACCTCCGCGCTACAAGCCTGTCCGCTCTCATTGATGCCCCGCGTCGCTGCAATGTGCGTGTGCTCATCGATGATGCCCGGCGTCAAATGCCGCCCTTCCGCCTCCATGGTCTGGATGCCAATTTCGTTTTTTCCCAACAAGACCAATGGATCCAGGTCTCGCCCCACCGCAACAATGCGGCCCTTGTGAATGAGCACATCGCCGTCCTCGATGACTCCCTCTGGGCCGCATGTCCAAACTGTGGCGCCCTTGATATGGAGGGTCTCCGCTCCAGGATGCTGGGCTGATCCATATGCCCCCAACGGAAAAGTCAGCTGCCCCACTTGTGCCGGGTCTGGAGCTGTGTCTGGAGCTGAGGCTGAAGCCAATGAATCAACCGAAGTTGGAGCGGCCGGTCGCGGTTCTGGCTGGCGCAAGGCAGCCCAATCGAGCCACTGCCCATCTGGCGATTGGCCGCGGCCCTCCCAGATTCGGCTGTTCTTGTAAATGTTGCCATTGAGCCGGAACACGCCCTCCCCTTCCACGTGAAGCTGCAGTACGACGTCCCGTCCACTGATCGCCAATTCCACTTTCAACGAAGAGTCGCTCAGCGTTGGTTCATCCGCTGGCCACCACGTGGCCTTTGCTGCAGAGCCGTCCTCTTGCTTGACCCCCAGCACCAGGTCGCGACCGCCCAGATTCAAGCTGTACCGGCCCGCGACTTGCTCGGCAGGAGCGGCCTCCAATGGGTGTTCGACGCCTTGAACCCAATTCGAGCGCAGCACCGTTGACTTGTCGAACAAGGGCCCGGAAGCAACCAAAACATTGGCCTCCATCCCGGCAGCAAGTCGACCCAAGCGATCGGACGCCCCGCCCATTGCGGCAGGCACTGTAGTCAATGCGGCCAATGCATCTTGCTGGGAAAGTCCGCAAGCCACCGCTTTGCGAAGGGCGGTCCAGAAGGCATCGGCATCCTTCAAATCGTGCATGGTCAACGCCATTTCGATC
>CALACF010000243.1 GCA_937890245.1 uncultured Flavobacteriales bacterium | reverse complement strand
GGAGAGAGAGGGATTCGAACCCCCGGTACCTTGCGGTACAACGGTTTTCAAGACCGCCGCATTCGACCACTCTGCCATCTCTCCGAGTGGTGGGGCGCAAAAGTACGGAGACGCATTGAATTGAACTAATTTGTAGCCATGGATATCATTGCCCTCTCCATCCCAATTTTCCTCGCCCTTCTCATCATCGAAGCGGCATGGGACGCCTTCAAACACAAGGGACTCTACAACCTTGGCGACAGCATGGCCAACCTCGGCTCTGGCATCCTCGACCAGGGCACCGGACTCTTCGTCAACGTCCTCACATTTGGCGCATTTCTCGCAGTGGGCGCGTGGGCCGACACGTGGCGTCCGTGGACCATGCCAAGCGGCGTCGCGACCTGGGTCGCCTGCTTCATCGCCGCCGACTTCTGCTACTACTGGGCCCACCGCTGGAGCCACATGGTCAACCTCCTGTGGACCGGCCACGTCGTCCACCACCAAAGTGAAAACTACAATTTAAGCGTCGCCCTCCGCCAAAGCTCCATCTCCAAAATGCTGGTTTTCTGGGTTTACTGGCCGCTCGCTCTCGTCGGGTTTTCGGGTGAAACCTTTCTCGCTGTTATGGCTTTGAACCTTGTATACCAATTCTGGATTCACACCGAACTAATCGAGAAAATGGGCCCATTCGAGCTCGTCTTCAACACCCCATCACACCACCGCGTTCACCACGGCCGCAACCCCAAGTACATCGACCGCAACCACGCGGGCGTTTTCATCATCTGGGACCGGATGTTCGGCACATTCAAGCAGGAAGAAGAGCGCCCCCAATACGGGATCACCACGCCACTACAGAGCTTCAATCCAGTCCGCGCCCAAGTAGAGCCCATGTGGAGACTCTTGACCGAAGCTGCGCGCATGCCGGGGCTGCTCAACAAATTCCGGCTGCTCTTTGCACCTCCCGGCTGGCAACCCACCTCGCTGGGCGGCTTCGTGCCGGCGCCCGACATCGACCCCGCCCACATCACCTTCAACCCGCCCCGTCCGCGCGGCACACGTTACATGTTACTGGCCCGCTGGATCATCGTCCTGGCGGTCTCATTCAGCATGCTCAAATCGGCACCCACCCTGTCCATGTCGGCCATGGGCGGGATATTTCTGTGGGTCGTCCTTTCGCTGGGCTTGATTGGCAGCAGTTACGACAAGGGCCTAAATCGTTGGCGTTTCGTCGGACTTCTCGCCACAGACGTCGCCCTTCCATGGATGCCAATCACCACCGACGCATGGCTCCCCGGCATCATCGCCGGCACCGCCCTGGCTATCTGGACGTGTTACCGTTTGCGCCTTGACGCATCGGACACATCCGACGCATCCGACACATCGAGCAAGCGATAAGTCACCCACATCTTCCACCCAACAATGGCCTGCTCCACTTTGGAGAGGTTCATCAAATCGCGCTTGTACATTTTTGGAAGCAGCGCCCGGTTCAGGACGCTCAAACATGAGAAACAGAGTTTGCGCATGGGGCGATGATACGAAATAACTTCTGTGCGGCGCAAATTTTTACTTGGGCGTTATGTGCATGCAGCCCCGCTCAGGGATGATGAGAATCCGACCCTCATTCTGCATCTTCCGAAGAATTTCCTGCAAGACCCACGTGGGATTTCCACAGCTCATCTTGTTGTTCAGGCGATCAATCGCGTAGATGTCGAAACTTGCACCGTAGTTGTGCGTCGAGTTGCCCCGAGCGGCGTTTCGATTGCGGCGGCGCAACTTCTTGTGCTGCTGCTGGGTGCGCGTCAGGCTCGTTACTCGGATCGAGGCGCCCTCCTCAGGCGTGCCCTTCATGGATTCGGCGAAGCGCCGCCCGATCTCGTCGAGGATGGCCTTTGTATCGCGCAACAAGTACGGCTCGCTGTGCGTCATGCGCACGAGATGATACCCCTTGTCGCCCGTGACTTTGTGCATATCCCCACGTCGAGCGCCGGCGAGAAGCTCGGCCTCCGATTTCACGAAGAAGCTGCCAGGCAAAGTGCGGGCTCGCTTTTGATGCTGGGTATAAGGGTTGCGAGCCAACTTACGCATCGTGCTTTTTGAACAGGTGCAAGGCAGAACGCCTTTGCGCGGAAGCGGCCCCGAGGCAGCCACTCCGGGCTGAACCCTTGGCGCAGCAGCAGGGGCGAGGGTGGGAGCAACCGGCCCAGCGGAAACTGGCGCAGCAGGAGCAATTGTGGCAACCGAAAGCACGTCGGCTTCGTCGAGGGCGGCGCCCGAGAGCATGGCGAGGCCTTCGCCCGAGATGGATTGGGCGTCAAAAACGGGGTCGTCGGAAACCCAGGCGCGCAGGCCCGAAGTGATGCCCAACAACACCAAGGCGGCCACGCCGATTCGGTCCCAGCGCCAGCGCGCAATCCAATCCTTGCTCATACGGCAAATTTCTGCAAGGCGAGCGCCCAAAAGCCCCCGACAAAAAAAAGCAATCAACGAAGTTTTCCTCAGCGCTTGAAGGCCTCGATGGCCTGACGCGTGAAGTCGCTCAAAACCAGGCGACCACTGACGGCAGCCCGCTCGACGAGCAGCGTGTCCCAGCCCTCGGTCCCGGCCCAGAACGTGCGCTTCAGTTCGCGCATCGCGTCGGGGTTGCTGGCAGCCAAACGGCCGGCCAAGGCATCAACAGCCGCATCAAGCGCGGCTGCGTCGTCAAATACTTCAGCGTACAATCCATGCGCACAAGCCCAATCCGCAGACTTCCAAGTTGTTGCGTCGATTGCCAGACTGCTCATAGCTGAGACGCCCATTTTGCGCTCGACCGCTGGGCCAACCACGAACGGGCCGATGCCCACTGCAAGCTCAGACAGCTTGACCGAAGCGTGGCACGTGGCCATGCAGAAATCCACAGCTGAGGCCACACCGACACCGCCGCCCACAGCCTTGCCCTGAACACGGCCGATGACCAGTTGGGGAATCGAACGCAGGGCATTGATTACGCCAGCAAAGCCAGAGAAAAATGCAAGCCCTTCGGCTTCGTCTGAGATGGAAATCAGCTCATCAAAGGAGGCGCCGGCACAAAAGGCGCGGTCACCAGCAGATTTCAGAACGAGCACCCGCACATCATCTCGGGCGCCCAAAGACGTGATTTCATCGGAGAGATTGCGTAACAACGCACCGGGCAAACTATTGCTCTGCGGGTGTGCAAACATTACCGTTGCAACACCCCGACTGTCAACCGACACAGCCACGCCTTCGATCAAAACGTCGGCGCTCATCGCTGAGACATCGGAACAAACGAGCGCTCCGTGTGGCCAGTGTACACCTGACGCGGACGTCCAATGGGCTCGTTGTTTTCCGTCATTTCCTTCCATTGAGCAATCCAGCCCGGAAGGCGCCCAAGGGCAAACATGTCCGTGAACATCTCAGTAGGGATGCCCAAAGCGCGGTAGATGATGCCGCTGTAGAAGTCGACGTTTGGATACAGGCCGCGGCTCACGAAGTACTCGTCCTTGAGCGCTACCGCTTCGAGTTCCTTGGCGATGTCGAGGATGGGGTCGTCGACACCGAGTGCTTCCAACACCTCGTCAGCCGCCACCTTGATGATCTTGGCGCGGGGATCGAAGTTTTTGTAGACACGGTGTCCGAAGCCCATCAAGCGGAAGCTGTCCGTCTTGTCTTTTGCCTTGTCGATCCATTTCTGCAAATCGCCACCGTCTGCTTTGATTTGCTCGAGCATCTCGATAACAGCCTGGTTTGCACCACCGTGCAATGGTCCCCACAAAGCGGAGATACCGGCTGAAATACTGGAGTAGAGGTTGGCCCGTGAAGAGCCTACCACGCGCACTGTGGCAGTTGAGCAATTCTGCTCGTGGTCTGCGTGCAAGATCAACAGTTTGTTCAACGCGCTGTTTACAACGGGATCGATCATGTAGTCCTCCGACCGCAAGCCAAACATCATGTACAGGAAGTTTTCCGTGTAGCTCAAGTCATTCTGCGGGTAGACCGCCGGATGTCCGGTGTTGTGCTTGTAGGCCTGGGCGGCGAGCGTTGGCAACTTGGCGATCAAGCGGTGGATCGTCAGTTCAATGTCCTCCACCGAGCGGTTTGCATTCTGAGCGGCTGGGTAAAACGTCGAAAGCGTCGAAACCATGGCACTGAGCATACCCATGGGGTGGGCGCCGAGCGGAAAACCATGGAAGAAAGTCTTCATGTTCTCGTGCACCAACGTGTGATGCGAGACACTATTATTGAACCAATCCAAGCGCTCCTCCGTTGGCAACTCGCCATAAATGAGCAGATAAGAAACCTCTTCAAACGTAGCGTTTTCGGCGAGCTCCTCAATCGAGTAGCCGCGGTAGCGCAAAATACCCTTCTCACCATCGAGGTATGTGATCGCGCTGTGCGTAGCGCCCGTATTCTTGAATCCGCGATCAAGTGTAATCAAACCGCTCTGCCCACGCAACTTGGAAATGTCTAAAGCAATCTCCTGTTCTGTGCCACGAACGACTGGAAGTTCGATGGTCTTTTCCTCAAATGTGAGTTGGGCAAATTCGTTCATAGCGGTCGTTTGTTCGTCCCGCAAAAGTACCCAACAAGTCGACTTGCACGACGAATCCCGTGAGCCTTACTTAAAAGTCCCCACGAACCCTTTCTGAAAGCCGTCCCAGCCTTCCTGAGAAATCCCGCTAACCCAAGCCTCGTTGAAGAACTTCAAATAGAGCTCGATCTGCTGTGGCGACTTGTAGCCACTGACAGGCGCAATAATATCCAGTTTCTCATCGAAGTAAACCAAAGTAGGATAGGCCTGTACCTTAAAAACGCGAGACAACTCATGCACACCGTTTCGCTCCTTGCGTTGCGCGTTATAGCTCGGATTGCTGTACGTTTTCCCCTTCCATTCAATCGGCTCAGGCGACTCCGCATTAAACTTCACCGCGTAATAGTTTGCATTCAAATATGCGATCACATCTGCATTCGTGAACGTGTTGCGCATCATCATCTTACACGGCCCGCACCACTTCGTATACACATCGACCATTACCTTCCGTGGCTCCTCCTTCTGCGCAGCTTCCAGTTCTCCCATGGTAAGCCAATTGATCTCGGCACCCTGAGAAAAAACATGAGAAGCCTCAAAAACTGGAGCAAGAAGCAAGGCCAGAAGGCCCAAAGCGGGGAGATTACGCAAAATCATGGTTGCAAATATCGCACAAGAACAGGGACCTCCGTCACACTTTTACATGCGTTGGGAGGTCCCTTCATTTTGTCGTTGATTGTTGCGTCGAATCAGGCCTCGTCGTCCTCAACACCGTGGGTCAATGGTTCGAGCTTCTTGCGGAGCAAGAGCACGACCAGACCTATACCCACGCTCGTGGTTGCAATGCCTGTAAAGATTGTCATCTCACCCAAGCTCTCAGACCACTGGCCAAGCAGTCCTGCCAGCTTGCTTCCAAAGCCTGTCATGGCAAAGTAGACACCCATCATAATGGATCCGTATTTGACCGGCGACAGCTTCGTGATGTACGAAAGAGCAACAGGAGAAAGACACAACTCGCCAATCGTGTGGAACAGGTAAGCAAAGACCAGCCAGTACATAGCCGACGTACCCGTAGCCTCGTATTGCGCCGTAGCCGCAGTCATAAAGAAGAAGCCCAAGCCCATGATGATCAAGCCCACGATCATCTTGAACAATGACGATGACACCTTGCCCTTCAGCTTGCGGTTTGCCCAGAAGGCCGCAACCGTGGTGCCGAAGAAGATAATGAACATCGCGTTGATCGACTGGAACCAAGAAGCTGGAACCATCCATTCAAACAGCATGCGGTCCGTCTTGTCCATTGTGTAGATGTTCATCAAGCCACCGGCCTGTTCAAACGCACCCCAGAACAAAATCACGAGCAAGAACGAGATCAGCAAAACGATCACGCGGTCCTTTTCCACCTTGGTCAGGGGGGCCTTCATAACCCCACTGGTCTCAGCAGAATCGCCGAGGAAGTTTCCGACATGCGTCAGGTACTTCTGACCGAATGCATATTGGATTACACCCAAAGCCATGCCAATTCCAGCCAGGCCGAAGCCGTAATGCCAACCGTACACTTCGCCGACATAGCCCACAATCAGGCTCGAGAGGAAGGCGCCGACATTGATGCCGATGTAGAAAATGGTGAAGCCCTTGTCGCGTCGGATGTCGCCCTTTTTGTAGAGGCCGCCCACCATGGTCGAGATGTTTGGCTTCAGCATGCCCACGCCCAAAACAATGAGTACCAAACCGCTGTAGAACGCCCACATCTGTTCAACTGCCAGGATACTGTGGCCCATGAGCAGCAGGACGCCGCCGATCAGTACTGACTTTTTCTGTCCAAGAAACTTGTCCGCGATATAGCCGCCTGGAACCGACATCACGTACACCATCATCGTGTACCAGCCGTACAAAGCCAAGGCCTCGCCATTTGACCAGCCGAGGCCACCATTGAGTCCGCCTGTCTCGGATACGAGATAAAGCACCAAAATGGCGCGCATTCCATAGTAGGAGAAGCGCTCCCACATCTCGGTAAAAAACAGAACGAAAAGTCCAGCGGGGTGGCCGAAGAGTTCCTTCTGATGCGATTCAGTCGTTAGTGTTGACATGATGGATTCTTAGGTTTTTTGGGGAATTCCCTGATTTGATTGCGCCAATATACACGCGCTTAGAAGTGCTCCTTCACGAAGTCGAGCATCATTCTGAACAAATGCAAGCGGGTATTTCCTCCGTAGATACCGTGGTTGCGGTTCGGGTAGGCCATGAAATCGAAGTCTACGCCAGCAGCAATGAGCGCATCAACCATCTCCATTGAGTTCTGAAAGTGTACGTTATCGTCAGCCGAACCGTGAACCAGCAAGAACGGACCCGTCATCTTATCCACGTGATTGATCGGGCTGTTGTCGTCGTATCCGTCCGGATTTTCCTGCGGCGTCCGCATGAAGCGTTCCGTATAAATCGAGTCGTAATACCGCCAATTGCTCACTGGAGCCACGCAAATCCCCGCCTTGTAATGCGCTGCACCCTTGGTCATGCACAGTGCAGTCATGTACCCACCGTAACTCCATCCTTGGATGCCAATCCGGCCGCCGTCCACATACGATTTGGCGGACAAGTACTCAGCAAAATCGATGAAGTCCTCGGTTTCAAGTTTGCCCAACTGCAGCTGTGTGCTGTGCTCGAATGCGCGGCCTCGGCCGGGTGTTCCGCGCGGGTCTACACTCGCTACGATGTAGCCCTCCTGGCACAGCAAGTTGTACCACATATGATTGATGCCGCCCCAGCTGTCCGTGACGGTGTTGACACCAGGCCCGCCGTAAATCGCAACGTACACAGGGTATGTCTTGGTGGGGTCAAAGTTCGCCGGCTTCATCATCCAAGCGTTCAAATCCACGCCTGCATCGTTTTTAAAGGTGAAGAACGCCCGTTCGCTTAGGTCGTAGCCGGCGAGCGTTTCTTTCAGGCGCGCGTTGTCCTCTAGCGTACGGATCGGTTGCCAGTCCACATCGCGCAGCACCGTCGTCCCCGGCGTGGCCGCATCACTATGTGTGTGAATCGCGTAGTCAAACGTCCGGCTGTACGTCGCCCGATGGCTTCCGGCGGCCTCGCCCAAAATTTGCATCGCACCGTCCAAGTCCACACGCGCCAAGTGCTTTTGGGTAGGGCCATTGATCGTGCTTGAGAAATAAACCCGCTCACTCTCGGCATCAAATCCGTGCACCTCACTCACGTCCCAAGCTCCGCTGGTCAGCTGCTGCTGCTTGCCTTTGCCCTTCATAGACACCTTGTACAGGTGGTTGAAACCGTCCTTCGAGCTGGTCCACAAAAACGACTTGGAATCCTCGAGAAAAACCAAATTGTCGTGCACCGGGATGTAAGTCTCGCAGCCCTCAGACAACAAAGTTCGGCGACTGACCGCGCCATCTTTTCCCACGTTAACGCCCACCAAGTCCAATGCATTCTGGTGGCGATTCATCTCCGTCACACACAGCAATTCGGGGTTAGATGTCCACTGAATGCGGGGAATGTAGCGGTCGCCGTCGGTGTTTGCAACCTCGACGGATTGGCCCAACTCAAGGTTGTAAATGTGGATGCTGACGTCCGAGTTGTCCTCACCGGCTTTCGGGTATTTGAACGTATAGGGTTCGGGGTAGAGTGTGCCGTACATCGGCATGGAGAACTCGCGCACGCCCGATTCGTCAAAGCGGTAGTAGGCGAGGCGCTCGCCGTCGGGCGACCAGAAAATGCCGTTGTCCTTGCCGAATTCCTCCTCGTACACCCAGTCCGACGCGCCATTGATCACCTCGTTCCAAACCCCGTCGCTGGTCACTTGGATTTCGGGCGCATTCTTTTTCGCTGGCGTGGCGATGAACACATTGTTGTCCCGCACAAACGCAACTTGGTCTCCCTCTGGGCTGAATGATGCCAATCTCGTCTTGCCCAACGTCATGTCACTGAGTGGGTACGTTCTGTGCTTTTTGATCACGTGCACATAAAAGTCCGCTGTATAGCTGTGGCGGTAAATGCTCTCATGGCCCGTGGAAATCAGCAGCTGCTTTTCGTCGGAAGAAAACTCATATCCACTGATTTGAACTTCTTGATTGGGGTCGCCGAATACGTCCTCATCCGTCGCGATCACCTCCACCTCTTCGCCGGTGGCGTAAGCATATTTCACGATGGCCTGTTGCTCGTCGCGGCTCTCAAGACGCGTGTAATGCTTGCCGTCGGCCATCGAGCGGATGCCATACACACCGTCGCCGTAGAACTTCCCATTCTGCCAAACATCTTCGACGCTGAGCTGCTCGCTGGGTGCCGATTGGGATTGGGCTGAAACTTGGAATGCCAATAAAGCAATGGCAGTAAAAGTGAAAACTTTGAAGTTAAATTGAGACATGGCAGGATGTAATTTGCGGCGGTAAGATAACACGACACATGGCCAGTCTCGACATAGAACTTCTTGAACAATGCGTTCCTGGGCTGCGCTTGGCCTTCGACGCCGAAGCGCTCGTGGCGGCGGGCAGTGACCACACGGAGAACCTGAATTTCCCACCCGAAGTGGTGGTTTGGCCCCGCTCGACTTCGGAGGTGAGCGATGTGTTGGCCTGGGCGTTTGAGCGGGGGATTCACGTGACGGCGGCGGGTGCATTGACGGGCCTCAGCGGCGGCGCCTTGCCTGTCCGCGGCGGCATCGCGATGAATTTTTCGAAGATGGATCGGATCATTGAAATCGACACGGCCAACCACCAGGTCATCGTTGAACCCGGGGTGATCGTACAGAATCTGCAGGATGCGGTTGCGGCCCGCGGGCTGTTCTACGCGGTCGATCCGGCCTCGCGCGGCACGTGCACCATTGGTGGCAACATCGCCCACAACAGCGGCGGACCGCGCGCTGTAAAGTATGGCGTAACCAAGGACTGGGTACTGAATTTGGAGGCCGTCCTCGCCGACGGCAGCATCATCACGACCGGGGCCAACACCCTTAAGAACAGCACGGGATACAACCTCACGCAGCTCCTCGTGGGCAGTGAAGGCACGCTCGCCATTGTTACGCGGGCCACGTTAAAACTGCTGCCGTTGCCCGCCCACACTGCGCTGATGCTGGCGCCCTTCGAGAGCGCTGCCGAGGCATGCTCCGCTGTGGCGGCCATCTTCAAGGCGGGCACCTCGCCGAGCGCACTCGAGTTCATGGAACGCGATGCCGTCGAGCTCGCACGCAAATTCACGGGGCTCGCCGCTCAGGCTGACGGCCATGCACAAGCTGGCGAGCCGCCCTACGAAGCGGTCCTGCTCATCGAAGTCGACGCCGCCACGCCGGACGGGCTGATGCCCCAGCTCGAAGCCATCGCCGAAGTGCTGGCCCACGAGGGCGCCGGTGAATTGCAGATAGCCGACGATGCCGCTGGCCAAGACCGGCTCTGGAAACTGAGGCGCTCGGTGGGCGAGGCCGTAAAAGCCCACTGCATCTATAAAGAGGAGGACACCGTCGTGCCGCGCGGCCGCCTGCCCGACTTGCTCGCCCGTGTCAAAGCGATCGGCAAACAGTACGGCTTCAAAAGCATCTGCTATGGACACGCCGGCGATGGCAATCTCCACATCAACATCCTCAAAGGCGCCCCGCCCGAAGAATTGTCTGACGAATTCTGGAACGAAACCCTGCCCGTGGCCATCGCCGAACTTTTTAAATTCGTGGTCGAAATCGGCGGCACCATATCAGGTGAACACGGTATCGGCTGGGTTCAGAAGCCCTACTTGCCCATTGCCATCGGAGCGCGAGAGCGAGAAATCATGGCCGGAATACGCCAAGTCTTCGATCCACGCGGCATTCTCAATCCCGACAAAATCCTTCCATGATCGAATCGCTGCTTGCCATGGGCGTTTTTGAATGGACCGGGCTCATTTCGGGCCTCCTGTGCGTGGTGCTGCTCATCCGCAAAAACATCTGGACCTGGCCCATCGGGCTCGTGTACTCGATTGTGTCGCTCGTCGTCTTTTATCAGGCCCAGCTCTATTCTGAATTTGGCTTGCACATTTATTACGTGGGCATGAATGCCTACGGCTGGTATTTCTGGAGCCGTCCGTCCACCCATGCCAATGCCGAGCGCAAGCAAAAATCCGAACGCTCCGTCACCCGCATCGCGCCCAGAACGGCGATCGTCCTCGCCTTGCTCGTCCTTGCGGGCATACCTATCCTGGCCGAAATCATGCAGCGCACGACCGACGCTGATTTGGCATATATCGACAGCACCATCACGGTCTTGAGTTTTGCAGCCATGTGGATGTCCGCCCGTAAGATGTTGGAAAACTGGGCGGTGTGGCTCGTGGTCGACGTCATCGCAACGGGGGTCTACTTGGTCAAGGGCATCGAACTTTATGCGGTTTTGTACGGCGTATACATCGTGATGGCCGTGGCTGGACATTTGGCGTGGCGGGCTGAATTGGCATCGGCGAAGGAGTACCAACAAGCCGCCCCTTGAAAAGATGAAAACTTGAGCGCAGGGCAGGGGATTGGCGCGGTTACATTTGCCTTATGAATCTTCTCAAAGGCAAGAAAGGCATTGTATTTGGTGCACTTAACGACATGTCCATCGCGTGGAAAACCGCGGAAGCATGTCATGCACAAGGTGCTGAACTCGTATTGACCAACGCACCGGTTGCCATGCGGATGGGGGCCATCCAAGAGCTGGCAAAAAAATGCGGCGATGCGCCGATTATCCCAGCGGATGCCACGTCGGTCGAAGATCTCGAAGCGTTGTTCGAGGGGGCGATGGAACATTTTGGAGGGAAGATTGACTTCGTCCTGCACTCGATTGGCATGTCTCCGAACGTGCGGAAGGGCAAGCATTACACCGACCTGAAATACCCGTGGCTGCAGCAAACGCTGGATGTAAGCGCTATTTCCCTGCACAAAACGCTGCAAGTTGCGATGAAGCTTGACGCCATCAATCAATGGGGCAGCGTCGTCGGCCTGTCGTACATCGCAGCCCAACGCACCTTCCCAGATTACGGCGACATGGCCGACGCCAAGTCTCTGCTGGAGAGCATTGCACGGAGTTTCGGATACCATTACGGCACGGCAAAACAAGTGCGGGTCAACACGATTTCTCAGTCACCCACTGTCACGACAGCCGGCAGCGGCGTCAAGGGATTCGACGAATTTGTCGCCTACGCCGAGTCGATGTCTCCACTTGGCAACGCTTCGGGTGAGGCCTGCGCCGACTACTGCGTATCGCTTTTCAGCGATCTCACGCGCTACGTTACCATGCAGAACCTCTTTCACGACGGCGGATTCTCGAATACGGGTGTAAGCATGGAGGTGATCTCGAAATTCGCCAAGGACAGTGCGGACGGAACCGAAGCCTAACAAAAAAACAGGATGAAGGTCTTAAAGTTCGGGGGTAGTTCGGTTGCAAATCCCAAGCGGATTGCGGAGTGCGGTGACGTGCTCGCTGGAAAAGTGGGCGAGCGTCATTTGGTGGTTTGCTCAGCCTTGGGAGGTGCCACTGATGCGTTGGGAGAAATGGGGCTGCTGGCACAATTAGGCGACGCCGGCTACCGAGATTTGGCTCGGGCCTTTCGCGACCGCCACATGCAATGCGCCTTGGACCTTTTGAAGGATGCGAGCTATGCCGCAGTGGAGCCCGAATTAAAGGAGCGACTCGGCCATCTCGACGACTTGCTCTACGGCATTTACCTGCTTCGCGAGCTAAGTGCACGGACCTCTGACGAGTTGATGGGGCTGGGCGAATTGTTGTCTTTGCCCATTATGTGGGGGCATTTTGAAGACCTCGGACTGGCGCCGCATCGCTTGGATGCCCGCAACCTTTTTTGTACGGACGCCAGGTTCGGTGAGGCCCGCGTGGACAAGGTCACCACAGCCAAACGCTTCAAAGAGGCTGACATAGATGCCTATTCTCTGCTGATTGTAGAGGGATTTATAGGTGCCACCGCTGATGGCGTTCCGACAACCTTGGGCCGTGGGGGCAGTGATTTGAGTGCGGCCCTGGCTGCCTGTTTTGTCGGCGCAACGGCCATGGAAAAGTGGACCGACGTCAGCGGCATGATGACGTGCGACCCGTCGGTGGTAAAGTCGGCCCGTGTGATGCCAGTCCTGAGTTACGCTGAGGGCATGGAACTCTGCCACTTCGGCGCCAAGGTCGTGTACCCGCCGACCATCGCCCAGCTGAAGGAATCGGGCATTCCACTGCACATTTTCAAGACGGCCAATCCTGAAGCGCCTGGCACCAGCATTGGCGGCAGCTTAGGCGAGACGGCAGACCGTGCAAATCGCGGGGTCCGCGGCTTGAGTAGCATGAAGGGCGTGAGCCTGATCACCGTTTCGGGCGGCGGCCTTATCGGTGCGCCTGACTTTTCGCGGCGCATGTTCACGGCGCTGTCACTCGCTGGGGTGACGACCATCCTGATCACACAGGGCTCCTCGGAGCCGGCCGTCACCATGGCGGTGGCCGATGGCGACAGCAATGCAGCGCGGGCTGCCCTGGAATTGGAATTTGGAAGCGATCAAAAATTGGGCTTGATTGACGACCTAAAAATAGAGAAAGGCCTCGCCATTGTTGCTTTGGTCGGCGACGGTATGCGCGCAAGGACGAACGTATCAGGTCGCGCTTTTGCAACCCTCGGACGCAACGGGGTTTCAGTTCGCGCCATCGCCCAGGGATCCACCGAGCGGAATATTTCAATCGTCATTTCCCAGCGACACGTGCGCAAAGCGCTGCAGTCCTTGCACGCGTCCTTCTTCGAGCGCGAAACCAAACGCCTCCATATTTTCTGCCTCGGCGTAGGCAATGTGGGCGGCACGATGGTCAATCAAATCCTCACCCAACAAGAAGACCTTTTGGAACATCGGGGAATAGACCTCGCCATCATCGGCATGGCAAACAGCAAGAAGATGCGCTTCGACCCAGCGGGCATCCGAGGCGTGGATTGGCTGGAGTGCTTGCGGGCCGATGGCGATGCCAGCAATCCTGAATCTTTTGTTCAGAGAATCATCGATATGGACCTGGAAAACAGCGTCTTGGTCGACAACACCGCCAGTGCCGATGCCAGCGCCGTCTACGAAATGGCACTCGGTCACAGCATTGCAGTTGTAGCCAGCAATAAAATTGCCGCCAGCGACGCAATGCCCCGCTATCTCGGACTCAAAGAGCTCGCTTTGGAACACGGCGTTGAGTTCCGCTTCGAGACAAACGTAGGTGCAGGCCTTCCGCTGATCGACACGATCCAGAACCAGATGCAAAGCGGCGACAAGATCCACAAGATCGAAGCCGTGCTTTCCGGCACACTCAATTACGTCTTCTCGAATTTCAACGCTTCAACAACCTTCAGCAGTGTGATCGTCAAGGCTCGGAAGGCTGGCTTGACTGAGCCTGATCCCCGCACAGATTTGAGCGGTGTAGACGTCAAGCGAAAGATTTTAATCCTTGCCCGAGAGGCTGGCAACACGCTGGAAATTGACGACGTGCAGGCTTCCGGGTTCTTGTCTGACCAGATGATGGAGGGCAGCATCGACGAATTCATGGCTGCGCTCCCATCAATCGAAGAGGACATGCAGGGGCTCCGCGCAGATTCAGAGAGGGAAGGAGGCCGCTTGAAGTACGTCGCCACTTGGGATGAAAGCCGCAAGGGCGCCAAGGCCCAGACTGGACTACAGATTGTCGGCCCTGACCATCCTTTCTACGCCATCGAAGGCGTGCAGAACATCGTGTTGATTCATTCGGACCGCTACAACGAGGAGCCTATGATTATTCAGGGGGCTGGCGCGGGAGCCGAAGTCACTGCCATGGGCGTCTTTGGCGACCTCATCCGCATCGCTGCATCCCGCTGATCCTATGAGCGACGCGCCCCGACAGATCGAAGTGCTGGCACCGGCGACGGTTGCAAATTTGACGGTGGGATTTGACTGCCTTGGCGGCGCCTTGGACGGCCCGCTTGAGCGACTGATCTTGAAGCGGTGCAAAGTGCCAGGCGTAAAAATTGTCGCAATCCACGGCGCAGAACTGCCCTTCGAAGTTGAACAAAACGTATCAGGTCGGGCCGCGCTCAGCGTACTAGAAAAGCTCGGCATCGCTGGGACTGAAGGCGTCGAACTCGAAATCTTTAAGACCGTACTGCCCGGTAGTGGAATCGGGTCGTCCGCAGCATCCGCTGCTTCCGCAGCCTTCGGTGTGAACGCATTGTTTGAAGGCCAATTATCGCCAGCCGATCTACTCGAATGCGCGCTCGATGGCGAGTGTGTAGCCTCGGGCGCTCGCCATGCCGACAACGTGGCACCTGCCTTGTTTGGCGGGTTGTGTCTGGTGGGCGGCGCGGGCTGTGAAATCGAGCACTTGCCTATGCCGGATTGGCATCTTGCCGTGGTGCATCCACAAATTCCTATCCTAACCGAGGCGGCCCGGGCTGTGCTTCCAGCTAACGTCCCCCTGCAAGACGCGCTGGGTCAGATGGCGCAGCTCGGCCGCTTTATTTCTGCGCTCCACTGCGGCGACGACAGCAAGGCTGCCCGATTGTTGTCCGACCGCCTCGTCGAGCCCTGCCGCATTCCGCTGCAACCTGAATTCTACGCAGTTCGTTCGGCAGCCATCAGCGCGGGCGCCCTGGGCGGGGGCATTTCTGGCAGCGGCCCCTCAACATTTTGGGTTGCCCCGGATCAGGAAACTGCACAATCCATCGGCGCAGCCATTGCTGCCGTGTTCGAAGCCGCAGACACGGCCAACCACGTGCACATTACCAAGCTCAGCGCCCGCGGCGCTCACATCGCCCCATGAAATTTCACTCGACAGCCAACCCCGAGGGCGCGCATCTCGACTTTGGTGCAGCCGTCATTCAGGGGCTCGCCCCAGACAAGGGGCTTTATTTCCCCAACGAAATTCCCAAGCTCCCGCCCGCAGTGTGGGATGCTGAACAGGATCTGACGCCTGCTGAAATTGGCGCGGCCATCTTGAAGCCATTTGTCGGTGACGACTTGAGCGCATCTAAGCTGCGGCAAATTCTCGAGGAGACCTTGTCCTTTCCGTTTCCGCTCGTCGAAGTGGGGGAGGACACCCAGCGCTATGCGCTGGAGCTGTTCCACGGGCCGACATGCGCTTTCAAGGACGTGGGTGCCCGTTTTCTGGCCCGCTGTATCCCCGAGTTTTCTGACCGGAAGGTCACGGTACTCGTCGCCACCTCAGGCGATACCGGCAGCGCCGTTGCCCAGGGATTTCACAACGTGCCGGGCGTTGAAGTTGTACTTCTCTACCCTTCGGGACGCATTTCAAAAATGCAGGAGCTGCAACTCACGACCGTCGGCGACAACGTTACAGCTTTGGAGGTCGACGGCTCCTTTGACGACTGCCAGGCCATGGTCAAGGCAGCGTTCCTCAACGGGTCTCTGCAGGCTGAAAAGCCGTTGGTATCTGCCAATTCCATCAACATCGCGCGCTGGATTCCGCAGAGCATTTACTACGCGCTCTCCGTACAAATGCTCGGAGAAAACATCACTTTCTCTGTGCCATCCGGCAATTATGGCAATCTTGCCGCTGGCCTGCTCGCCTACAAAATGGGCTTGCCGGTCGCCGGTTTCATCGCCGCCACCAATGCCAACAACGTGGTTCCACACTACTTGAGCACCGGCGAATTCACCCCCAAACCATCTGTTGCAACCATCAGCAACGCCATGGACGTGGGCGACCCTTCAAACTTCATCCGTCTAACCCGCCTATTCGGCGATGACCGCGCGGCCTTTAACTCCATGGTTCAAGGCTTCTCCCTCGGCGACGATGCCACCCGTCAGACGATTGCCTCTACTTATAAATCCACGGGCTACCTTCTCGATCCGCACGCTGCCATCGCATATGCGGCCCTCGACGCCCTTCCCGTGCCGGCCGGCACGCAAGGCGTCTTTCTCGGGACGGCAGCGCCAGCCAAATTCGGTGACGTCATCGCGCCTGTTGTAGGTTTTGAACCAGAGCCCGCACCTCAATTGGCCGCTTTGACAGGACGACAAGGGACGAGCATCTCGATTGCTGCCACGCCCGAAGCCCTCGAAGACTATCTGCGCAGCTGATCTAAGGCGGCGGCACCGAGCGTGATGGCTCGCTTCCGCGCTCTGCCCTTCAATTCAGCTGGCGGTCCGTACGGCGTTGGATTCACGTCCACCACATACGCCTGGCCGTCGCCACGGTCGCGCAGTACGTCCAGCTCGGCAAAGTCCACGCCCATTTCCCTGCAGAGCGCCAGCAGCTGTGTCTGTTCCTGCGCCGAAAACACGTCGTCGGTTTCAAGCAATGACACCCCGGCCGTCTCGTTTGTGTACCTAAGTCCAACCGCCTTGACCTTGCAGTAAACGCAGGGAAGCGCATCTCCAATCACGACCGCGCGATAATCGGCAAACCGACCGTCCTCGAGGCGGTTGTCGATGATCCGCTGGTAGACGCGCTGTTCGGTGGGCTTGTCGATTGGACCCTTGATTTCTCGGCCGTCATGTGCTGCATTGGCCTCGCTCTTCTCCAACATCAAGCCCTTGAAATGCAACGGATTCACGGCCACGCCATAGCCAAAGACTTTACGGTGGGCTGCATCCAACGCACTTTTGGCGATATCCCCACGCCCCCCATTCACCCAACCCTCACGCTGCGGCTCGGCACAGGTCGTGTCGTGAAAAGCCAACCGCATGATGGCCGCCGGGCGGTCCACATTGGTCACCACCCAACGGAGCTTCTGCGCATACGCCTGGATGCTAGCGCGCTTCGAAGGGAAGTCCGGCGAAGTCGTCAAATATTGGACGCGGCCACCGTGCACGGAAGAACTGCGCAGCCGCTCAGCATGCCAACGCAAGTTCTTAAAGATGCGCTCCATTCCACGGACCCGGTCGGCGTATTGATTTGTCATGCCCTGCGGGATGCAATTTTTCGGGCATCGGCGATCACCGCCTTGCGCCCTATTTTCAAGGTGATCACGTCCTCCTCGATTCGCCAACCTCGCGCAGGCGACAGTTCTCGGGCGTAGTAAATAATCTGCAGATGCAGCTTATTCCAGCGCGATTCGGGAAACAACCGTTTTGCATCGCGCTCGGTCTGCTCTACGTTCTTGCCCGAACTCAAACCCCAACGCCACATCAAGCGGTGAATATGCGTGTCAACAGGGAAGGAGGGCACATCAAAGGCCTGCGACATCACGACCGACGCTGTCTTGTGACCCACCCCCGGCAATGCTTCGAGCGCCTCGAAATCACAGGGCACTTGCTCGTTGTGCTCCTCACACAGCATCTGGCTGAGCTTTAATATAGCTGCCGACTTTCGCGGACTGAGGCCACAAGGCCGGATGATCGCACGGATTTCATCCACGTCCTGGCGGGCCATATCTCTCGGATTGTCAGCGAGCTCAAACAAGCCAGGCGTCACCGTATTGACCCGTTTGTCTGTGCATTGGGCCGAGAGCAACACCGATACCAACAGCGTATACGCATCGCGATGATCCAGCGGAATAGGCGGGGCCGGGTAACGTGCCTCGAGCTCCGCCATCGCAAAAGCCACACGCTCAGATTTGCTCATTGAATCCATGGTTGCGCAAGTTATCTTCGCCGGCCATGCAGAACACCATTTCTATGCACCCGCTTGTTCAGGATTCCGATCTTGCCAATTTCAAAGCGCTTCTCAGCAGCCCCCAGCGTATTGTAGTCACCTCTCACCGCTCGCCCGATGGCGATGCCGTGGGTTGCGCACTTGCCATGTGTGCGTTTTTGGTCGCTGAGGGCCACGACGCCGTTGCCATATTGCCGGACGCGCCCGACGAGGCGCTGGCTTGGATGCCAGGCGTCGAGGGGATTGTCATCTTCAAAGACGAGACCGAACGGGCGTCAGCGTTGATAGCTAACGCTGACCTTCTATTCGCGCTGGACTACAACCGCTTCGAGCGGCTCGGGCCCATGGCGGACCCGGCGCGCGCTGCAGCTGGAAAATGGCTCCTGGTCGACCACCACGAAGGCCCCGACAATTTCCAAGTCGCGCAAGTACACGCGGCAGCTTGCAGCTCCACAGCTGAACTTCTCTACGCCGTGATCGTCGGACTCGGCGGCCGCGACGCCGTCACAGTTGATATGTCCGCCTGCCTATACACTGGCATGATGACCGACACCGGTTCTTTCCGCTTTCCGAGCGTCACGCCGACCACCCACCGCATTGTAGCCGACATGATCGAGTCCGGCCTGCAGCACGCCCCCATCCACGAGCACATTCACGGCGAGGCCCCCCTGGACCGCCTGCGGCTCAACGCCTTCGCATTGAACGAGCGCCTGGAGGTCTTCCCTCAGTTTGGCTCTGCCTTGATCCACCTTACTGCCGCCGACATGGACCGGTTCAACCACCGACCGGGCTACACCGAAGGATTGGTAAACCAAGCCTTGGGCATACAAGGCATCCACTTCGCTGTCTTCGTCAAAGAAGGGGGTGACCGCGTCAAAATGAGCTTCCGCTCTATTGGAGAATTCTCGGCGCGCGCTTTTGCCGAAACTCATTTCAACGGCGGCGGACACCACAACGCCGCTGGTGGCGCTACAAAGGAATCCATCGAAGTGGTCCTCGCCAAGCTCCGCGGTCTTCTTCCCGAGGTGGCCGAACAATTATCTGCGCTCGCCTGATGCGCACCTTGGCATTTCTGGCATTTGCTGTTGTCGCGTTGACCAGCTGCCAGACTTTGCCTGAAAACCATACACCGTGGCGCTACATCGCGTTGGGAGGTTCCACGCCCGCCTTTGACTTGCAGCGCGCCCAACTATCATGGGCATGCGACAGTTCGAGCGGTGTTGCCCACTTCTCGCCCTCCGTTTTTTCCGTCGACTCTTCATGGCACGCGCTCAATGCTGGCGACAGCATCGAAGTCTCATTGCGGGAATTGCCCCCTGTCTTGCGGGCCTTGACAGGCGACTGCGGGTCGATGCGGCTTTCCATTGCCCACTGCCCTCTGCCCACTTGGCGCGCAAATTTCGAGGCGGAGACGCTGTGGCTTGCGGCCGAAATCCAGTTGGCCACGCCTGGGCTGGAACTGGCGAACGAAATCGAGAAAAAGGGGTGGGGAAGCGATGGTGCACGCGGCTTGAGTAGCCCCACGCGTGGAGACTCCCTGGCACTTGAAATGCAGGTTTTCTGGCCCGATGGCGCACCCATCACGGCATCGCCTCTGCGTTTTGAATTCCTGTGGGGCCATGAAAAGCAGGTCCTGCCATGCGTTGAGGGCTGGCTGCGCGCTGGTGGGGTTTCCGGGCGCATATGGTCGACTTCCACGATGGCATTTGGTCGTCTCGGGCTGCCAGCGGGCGGTTTGCCACCGGATACACCCGTACTCCTTTTGGTCAAGCGCTTGCCAGGCTTTAGCAGGACTGCAGGTTCTGTTAAGCTGTAAAGCCCTCCCGATCCAACCAGCGCTCGGTCCCAGCACGGACCAAATCGCGCACTGCGATAAAGCCATCGTCCCCACCGTAGTATGGATCTGGCACATCACAGCCATCCGCACCAGCACCGCCGCCCAAGAGCAGTCGCGCCACTTGCCCTCCAGCATTGTCATCGCCCAGCAAAGCCAACACGTCTGACAAGTTTGAACCGTCCATCACCAGGATGTGGTCAAAGCGAAGGAAGTCCTCGGCGCATATGGGGCGGGAGCGTTGCAATGCAATATCGACACCTGCCGAGCGCATTACATCGATGGAGCGTTGATCAGGCCTGTTGCCCTCGTGCATTGAAATCGTGCCACAGGAGTCAACCTCAATTGCCAAGTCACGCTGCAAAGCCAGATGGCGAAGCCAGCCCTCGGCGATAGGAGAGCGACAGATGTTGCCGAGGCAAACGAAAAGTACGCGCGTCAACAGAACGCCAGATTACTGAACGTTCAGCTTCTTGTCAAGATCCTCGAGGTAGCGACGGAAATGCTTGTCCGTCTCCGAGAGATTGTTGACCGTACGGCAGGCGTGGAGAACCGTAGCGTGGTCCTTGCCGCCGCAGTGGAGGCCAATGTTTGCCAGCGAAGACTTGGTCATCTTCTTGGCGAAGTACATCGCGATCTGGCGGGCCTGTACAATTTCGCGCTTGCGGGTCTTGCTCTTCAAGAGCTCAATTGGCAAGTCGAAGTAGTCGCAAACCACCTTCTGGATGAAGTCAATTGAGACCTCGCGGGCCGTGTTCTTGACAAACTTATCGATCATTTGCTTGGCCAGATCAAGCGTGATGGCCTTGCGGTTCAAGCTGCTCTGTGCAATCAAGGAAATCAGCGCGCCTTCCAACTCGCGGATGTTTGTGTAGATCGAGTAGGCGAGGTATTCCATCACCTCGCGCGGAAGCTCGATGCCGTCGGCATACATCTTCTTGTCGAGGATGGCCATGCGGGTTTCGAGCGACGGCACCTGGATGTCAGCGCTCAATCCCCACTTGAAGCGAGAAAGCAAACGCTGCTCCATGCCTTGCAATTCCACGGGGGCTTTGTCAGATGTCAGGATAATCTGCTTTCCAGTCTGATGCAAGTGGTTGAAAATGTGGAAGAAAACATCTTGTGTCTTCTCTTTTCCGCTGAAGAAATGCACATCATCTACAATGAGCACGTCCATCAACTGATAGAAATGGCTGAAGTCGTTGACCGAGTTATTCCGCACCGAATCGATGAACTGGTGGGTGAACTTTTCAGCGTTCACGTACAGCACCGTCTTCTCCGGTGACTTGTTCTTGATCT
>CALACF010000242.1 GCA_937890245.1 uncultured Flavobacteriales bacterium | reverse complement strand
GGGGTGTCGCAATACGGCCAAATGACAGCCGGATCGTATATGTACATCGGGCCACAGGGCATCGTGCACGGAACGACCATAACGGTTTTGAACGCGGGCCGGCGCGTGGACCCCGGATGCACTTCGCTCGCCGGCAAACTCTTCGTCACATCCGGCCTCGGCGGAATGAGTGGCGCCCAGCCAAAGGCGGGCAACATTGCAGGCGTGGTTTCAATCACCTCAGAGGTCAATCCAGCGGCGGCCTACAAGCGACAAGAACAAGGCTGGGTGGACCACGTTGTGACCGAGCTTAACGAATTGACTGCGCGTGTTCGGGCGTCCGTTGAAAAGGGTGAGGCCGTTTCATACGCATACTTGGGCAACGCGGTGGACCTCTGGGAACATCTCGACAGCGCCAACTTGTACGTCGATATGGGCTCCGATCAGACCTCACTCCACAACCCGTGGGCAGGCGGCTACTATCCCGCTGGCATGAGCTTCGAGGCAGGGACACAACTCTTAGAGAGCGACCCCGACGCCTTCGCAGACGCCGTCCGAAAATCACTCGTCCGCCACGCGGCGGCCATCGGACGCCATGCCGAAAAGGGCACCTACTTCTTTGACTACGGCAATGCATTTTTGCTCGAGTGCGCACGGGCCGGCGGCGACGTATTGGCACCAGGCACGACCGCCGCGCAAAACAAGTTCCGCTACCCTAGCTACGTCCAAGACATCATGGGACCCATGTGCTTTGACTATGGCTTCGGCCCGTTCCGCTGGGTTTGCGCCTCAGGCGATCCCGCCGATTTGGCCCAGACAGATCACATCGCCCTCAACGTCATGCGCGAGCTCGCCAAAGACGCACCCGCTGAAATCCAGCAGCAACTAAAGGACAACATCGTCTGGATCGAAGGCGCCCAAGAAAACAAACTCGTCGTCGGTTCACAGGCCCGCATTTTGTACGCAGACGCGCGGGGTCGCATCGCAATTGCTGCTGAATTCAACCGCGCCATCGCTGCGGGTGAGCTCACTGCGCCGGTCGTCCTCGGCCGCGATCACCACGACGTCAGCGGCACGGATTCGCCCTTCCGCGAGACCTCCAATATTTACGACGGATCGAGTTTCACCGCCGACATGGCCGTTCAGAACTTTGTTGGCGACGCCTTCCGCGGTGCCACTTGGGTTTCCCTGCACAACGGCGGCGGTGTAGGTTGGGGCGAAGTGGTCAATGGCGGCTTTGGCATGCTGCTCGACGGCAGCAAAGATGCCGATCGGCGGATCAAGTCCATGCTTCATTGGGATGTGAACAATGGCCTCGCACGCCGGAGCTGGGGCCGCAGTGTGGAAGCACGGTTCGCCATCGAGCGAGCCATGGAGGATGAGCCCTTGCTGAAGGTGACCCTCGCCGAAAATGCCGATGCGGAACTGATCAAGCGCGCGCTGTCCTAAACCCAGCCGGAAACGATTTTACACTTTTTTCGTTTCCTACGCGCCTGCGAACCAAAACGAAATTGTACTTTCGCGCTCCCGTATGCCCGAAAATCGCCTCGAACAACTTACAACTTCCGCCGAAAAGGCGTTTATGAAGTTTGGAATCAAGGCCTTGAGCATGATGGACGTGGCCACGAACCTCGGGGTCTCGAAGAAGACGCTCTACAAGTTTTTCTCCGGAAAGAGCCATCTCGTGCAACATGTCATTCAATGCCATTGCAAGGCGTCGAGGGAGGAGATGGGGCATCTTGTCGCAAACGCTGAAAACGCAGTAGACGAAATCATCGCCATCACTGCCTTGATCCAGTTCAAAATACGCGGCATGCACCCCTCACTGCTGTTTGATCTGGAAAAATTCCACCCCGAGGCCTTCGCGTTCATCACCGAGCACAAGCAGAAAACGCTTCGTGGAATCCTCCTCACAAATCTCATGCGTGGTCAGAAGGAGGGCGTTTACCGCGCTGATTTCGACCCCAATCTCATCATCAGCTTCCACATGGCAGCGATCGAATATTTCTCAAATCCTACCCATGTCATCGAGACGGGCATTGATCTGAGCGACGTTCAGGGTGAATTCTACCGTTACCACATCCGCGGAATCGCCTCCGACCGCGGCCTCGAAATCCTCAAAAGCAAATGACCCCTTCAGCGCTTTTCTCCCGCACGACCGCGGCCCTGTTCCTCTGTTTTCTAGCCCAATCCAGCCCGGCACAGTCCCTTTCTCTGAGCCTCGACGAGGCCATGGATCTCGCGGCAGACCAAGCCTTCGGCGTTCGGCAGGCCCAGCTTTCACGCGACCTCGCGGCCAGCGAAACCATCGAGATCATCCGCACGGGCCTGCCGCAGGTTTCTGGTGCAATCGACTACAACAACTACCTGGACTTGCCTACCCAAGTTATGTCGGGAAATGCCTTCGGCCTGCCGCCCTATTTGATCGACTTCCTTAGCGACGTGTCCAACGAAACAGGCGTCATTATCAACGCGCCGCCGGCGGACCCCAATGCTTTGACCGAATTCCAATTCGGAGCGGCCCAAACCCTCACCGCGGGCGTAACAGTCACCCAGCTCATATTCAGTGGATCCTTTTTGGTGGGCATCCAAGCCGCACAGGCGTACGCCAACGCCATGGAGAGTTCCGTTGAGGCCTCCGTTCAAACCGCGCGAAAAGCAGCCGCTGAAGCCTATGTCGCCGTGGCAGTCGGACATGCTCAGACCGACCTTCTTGAAGACCTGATCCAGACCGTTGCACGCGCCAGCCGCGAAGCCCGCAAGCTCGCCGATGAAGGGCTGATCGACCCGATTGATGCCGACCGCGCTGAGCTCCAACTCAGCGCTGTGCAGGCCCAGATGGGCGCAGCCAACATGGGGCTCTTCGTCGCTGAAAAGGTCCTCGCCTTTGCACTGGCCCTCCCCGCCGACCAGAGCGTAGAAACGACCGACGACATCCACGCTCTGCAACGCAAACTGGCAGGCGTGACTTCATTGGCCACAGGATTCAGTGCGCAGCAACTGCCCACCATCGATGCGCAAACCCGAAACGTAGAACTGGCCCAACTCGGCATCAAGCTCGAGCATGCCAAAGGCCTGCCCACCATCAGATCATTCTACACAAATCAGCGGAACGCCCAGCGCGACGCCTTCGATTTCCTAGGCGATGGCGCCTGGTACCCCATCCAAATGGTGGGC
>CALACF010000241.1 GCA_937890245.1 uncultured Flavobacteriales bacterium | reverse complement strand
TTTTCGAGCAACGATTATATCGGCCACCGCTTTGGCTCGCACGCCATGGAAACGGAGGACATCTATCGGAGGCTCGACCACGACCTCGCTCGACTGTTCGACGCGTTGGACCGGGAAGTGGGCGCCGGCAACTGGCTCGCGTTCTTGACAGCCGACCACGGCGGGGCCACCGTCCCGTCTATGGCGCAGGCACTACAAATGAGCGGCGGGTATTTTAATTCGGCTCCGATGGTGGCGCACGTCGATTCCGTGTTGCCCGGCCTGGTGCGCTCTTATGACAACAACCAGTTTTTTCTCGACCGCAGCGCCCTGCGTGCGATGAGCGCCCCGGGCCACAGCGCCATACGTACCATGAGCGCCGAAGACGTATCACAGACCATCGTTGACATCGCCCGGCAATACCCCGAAGTGCATGCGGCGTACACATCGGCCCAACTACAAAGCGGGCAATTTGACGGCGCCCCGGGCGTCCACGCCCAGCGTGGTTGGCATCCCGAGGCGAGCGGCGATGTGAGCGTAATGCTGCGGCCGGGATTCATCAGTTATGGACGCACGGGAACCACGCATGGCAGCGCCTGGGCGTATGACACCCACGTTCCCCTTCTCTTTCTCGGCGCTGGCATTCCGCATCGCCAGACGTTTGAAAGTACACTGATCCGCGACATCGCACCCACCTTGAGCGCGTTGCTCGGCTTTCCGCGCCCCTCTGGCTGCACAGGCTCACCGATTGGCCCGCTGCTCGAAAAATGAAGACCTCTGAAATGAAGAGCATCCGCTATAGCATTCGCCGCATTGCACGACTCGAGCTCGAAATTACCGCCACCTTTCCGGCCACAACGTCGGACGGCCAGCCCGTTGTTTCCGTGCACTTGCCAACGTGGCGACCGGGCCGGTATGAACTCGGGAATTTCGCACAGTACACCTACGCCATGCAGGAGGATCTCGGTCACAGCTGGGAGACCATGCAGAAACTAGAACTTCACAGCTGGTTTCGCGTTTCCTTGGAGCTCGCCGAGATGGAAGGCATTGACCCCCTGTCCCAAGCTCATCTCCAAGAAGCATTCACCGTCCGGTACCGATTTCGCACCCACAAAATGGACGCCGGGTCGAGTTGGGCCGATGATGACGTGCTCTACATCAACCCCGTCAACTGTCTGGTTTACCACCCCGACTTGGCTGATTTACCCTGTGAAGTAGAACTGGTCGACGTGCCCAAAGATTGGCAATTGGCATCCCAACTCCCGCACGATCTTCGAAAAACCCTGCGCGCAGAAAACATGCAGCAGCTCATGGACAGCCCCTTCATCGCGGCGCCAGAAATCACCAGCAGCAGCTATCAATCAGGCGACGTCAAGTTTCATATTCACAGCTGGGGCGCCATACATTTTGATTACAATAAATTTACCGAAGAGCACAAGGCATTTTCTGACTGTCAAATAGCGGCATTCAAAGGATTCCCCGTAGACGCATACCACTTTATATATTTGTTTCCGCCATTTCCGGCAAGACACGGCGTAGAGCACGAGGCCTCAACAGTGATTGCCATGGGACCAGCCGAACGCATGAAGGAGCCCGCGTTTTACGAAGAAACACTCGCCATCGGAAGCCACGAACTGGTGCACACCTGGAATGTGAAAAGCCTGCGGCCGCTCGAATGGGCGCCCTACGACTTCACTATGGAGAGCCCATCGCGGCTCGGATATGTGGCAGAAGGCGTGACGACCTACCTCGGGGACTTGTTTCTTTTCGAGGCGGGAATCATCGACCTAGACGGCTGGATGAAGCGCTTCGGCGCCTACGTGCAAAAGCACATTTGGAACCCCGGGCGCCTACAGACATCCTTGGCTGACTCGAGCTTCGACACCTGGCTGGACGGGTACGCCAAGCCCGGCGCCGGACTGCCTCCCGTGCCCCATCGCGTGGCCAATATCTATGTCGAAGGCGCCATCCTCGCCTTCCTCTGCGACGTCAATCTGAACAAATCGAGCGGCAGTTCGCTGGTCGACATCATGCGCGAACTTTGGCAATTCGCACAAGCCATTGAGGCGGAAGGCCGGCATGCCGGTTTGACCGAAGAAGCGTACTGGGGCTGCATTGAGGCCAGGGTCGGAGACGACCTGCTCGACATCCAAGCCGATCTCTGCGACGACCTGCCGATGGACAGCTGGGAATACCTTGTAGAGGCCTTTGAGCTTCAGAACATCAAAGCAAGCCTCACCCGCAACGACAACCCCGTCCACGCTGCCGGCGCCTTGACCCGCAGCCGAGAAGGAGGGCCTGCCGAAGTCGTTTCTGTCTGGCCCGATTCACCGGCCTGGAACGCAGGACTGGTAACCGGTGCATTGATTTCTGATGCATCCCACGACCAGGATTCGGGGATCACGCGCTTGCAGTTTTCGCACGCGGGCCGCGCCTTCGAGGAAAAACTACACTACGTCGACGGATCGGGCCTGCCCGCAAGTTTTGCCGAGGGCTATTTCCCGAGAACAAAGCTCGAAAAGTTGGGCTGAGCAAATTCGCGCTACATTGTAACCCATGCGCTTTAAAATCCACCAGCAAGACACGTACTCACGTGGCCAATTGCTTATTCGTTCGCTTTTTGGCTGGTTCTACATCTTGATTCCCCACACAATTCTGCTCGCCATTTTCGGGCTGTGGATGGGGATTCTACATTTTCTGTCTTTCTGGGTTATCCTCTTTACTGGAACGTTTCCCCGCTCGTGGTTTGACTACCACGTGAAAATGATACGTTGGGATTTGAGGCTGCAGGCGGTGATCTTCAACCTCAGCGACGAATACCCCCCTTTCGGACTTGACGCCGAATTCCCACAGATCGAGTTCGACGTGGAGTACCCCGAAAACATAAGCCGAGGTGACGTCTTGGTCCGTGCTTTGTTCGGCATTTTCTACATCGCACTGCCGCACGCATTCTTGCTTCTCTTTCGGATGATCGCCACACAAATTCTTGTGTTTTTCTCATGGTGGGCCGTATTATTTACAGGGGAATTCCCCCGCAGCTGGTTCGATTTCATTGTCGGAACGCTGCGCTGGAGCACGCGCCTGAACTGCTACCTCTACTTGATGACGCATGAGTATCCGCCGTTCACAGGACGCGAATTGGCCTCTGACAATGCATGAGGTTGACCCCTTAGACCAATTCCCATCGCTTCAACATCGCGAGGACGCCATGGGCGCCTACCTCATGATGTTCGCAACACTTGCCATGGGGCTGCCGTTGCCCATCTTAAATTTGATTGCCAGTGTCATCTACGCCGTGATCAACGGCAGTAAATCTGACTTTGTGCGCTTCCACGTCCTGCAATCGCTCTACTCCCAAATCGCGGTCTCCGGCCTCAACGCCTACGCCATCTTCACAGTGGTCTCCGCCTTGTTTTTCGGCGGCACAGATGGCGGATTCGACCCCGCCTGGATCGGCTGGCTGCTCACCTTGGGCGGCCTCAACCTTACTTATATCGTCTTCTCGATTGTCGCCGCCGTCCAAGCGCGCAAAGGCCAGCTCTTCAAGTTCCCATTCTTTGGCTGGCTCGCCATGCTTCACAGTTACGGGCGCCGGGCGCACAGCTAGTCGGGGCACACTTTACATAAGTCGCGACAATGGGGCGTCCCCCTAGCGCCCTGCGAAAAACCTGTATCGCCAACGTCGCATAGACCCCCGATTTGTAACGTCCATGTGACCGTTTTCGCCAAGGGCTCAACGGGCACGGAAATCTGAAGCGAATTATGTAATCCCACCCCGCACCAAGCCGCAACCGTCCCGCCGAACACGAGCGCGGGCGAGGAGAGCGCAACTATTCCAGGGCGCCGCTGAGGGCGTAACGCACGAGGTTGCTGCCGAGTTCGAGGGCGCGCTGCCGGACGATCTCAGGATCTCGGTGCACCTGAAAGTCCTCCCAACCGTCGCCCAAGTCGCACTCAAAATCGTAGTAGCAGATCAGGCGACCATCGAGCACGAGCCCGAAACCCTGGGGCGGCCGAGCGTCGTGCTCGTGCACCTTAGGCGGG
>CALACF010000240.1 GCA_937890245.1 uncultured Flavobacteriales bacterium | reverse complement strand
CTTGAGTGTTAAAAATCTAATCGAGGTGAGCTTGGGTCACGCCGTTGGCTCAGAGATGACTCGTGGCAGGTTCTGTCTGACTTGCCCGTATGAAGGTGACGTGGACGAGGAGTTCTGCCCCGACTGTTTCGTTGTTCTTGACGGGAATACACGCATTCAACAGCCACTGAGTCGGGTCAAGTATGCAAGACACAAGACCTACAGTGACAGTCCCAATCCAAATAAGAGCTTCTCTTACAGTTGGGAGGAGGACACCACTCCTGTCCCTTATATGGCGGAGGAGGGGTCTACGTATCCGCGAAACGTGGCGGTTAGGGAGGTAAGGAAACTCACCCGCACCTTAAACAGACTGACCAAGGACCTCGATTACATGGTTCGGGTAGCTCGGTACCACAGTTGGCGTGGGACTCACGTGAGATTAAAACTTGATGACTGCTGCTATCTGTGCGGCCGGTTGACTGATCCGACAAGCAGTCACGGCATGTACCCGACAGTTGACCACGTAATTCCGCAAGCAGCCGTGGAGGATTCTAGGCAGGTTCCTGCTTCTGTGGTGTACAGCACCAGCAACCTCCGATCTGCACACATGTTGTGTAACACGAGGAAGAATGACAAGAACCTGGGCGACCTGGAACTTCCCTACGATCCACCCCAGGACTGGGACGCCACCGACATCGCAGAACGTTGGGCGCTGTACGACCTCATCATCGCGATACAGGACAGACTTCGGGAACTTCGAGGCTATGTGCCACAGAAAACATGGGATTCAGTCGTCGTTGCATATAGAGGCCGTGAGGACCAGCAACACAAAATGGCGGTCCTGAAGCTACCTGAAAAACTCCCGATCGTGGGGTCCTAATGGTTTTGATGGTCAAACACAACAGTCGTCAAATGTGAAGCACAGCCCGAAACAGCCTCAACGGTTCGCTATACGAAGATGACGAACAAGATTGGTGTGAAGAAAAGTAAGCCGATGCCGAGGGTGACCCCGATGCTCGTTCCCCACCACCCTGAGGAGTACTTGTCCTCGTCCTCTCGGCCGATCCGATAGGCAAACACCATTAGGAAGGCCACCACGATTCCGGCGACCGGGAAGAACGCACTGTTTGGATCTACAGTCTCAGTATCGCGTAGTAAGTCAACCCTAGGCAAGGGCTTGCGGTGGCAGTGCACCGATGGGAGGGGGTGGTCCGGCACATGGCTCCCTCGACCTCCCCTGCGACCAGCTCCCTCATCTCTCTGAGGCATGACAACAATTGAAAATACCCGGCCCATAAGCCCAAAGCGATCAAAATTTACCTGAAATGTTTCCGAAACCAAAAATCTCGAAGGAGAAATGCAACATGAAAAATTTATCAAAATCAGCACGAAACCTACTCGACGAATATACGACTAGTTACGAGCTGAGTGCCAGCGACACCGCCCTACTACATGAGGCCGTGAGAACGGTGAACATTGCCGACGCTTTGGCCGTTCTTATGGACGAACGTGGGATGTTAGATGAGTCTGGCAAGGTAGCAACCTGGGTCATAGAACATCGGCAAGCGTCTGCACTAGCAATCAAGCAACTAGCGCAACTAGAGCGGCTGGCCCAAGGCGTTGGCAATGACATCTCGCGGCATATCGGTGGTGCGCGTGGCTCGTATGTACCAAAAATCGGTGTGGCCAAATGAGAGCACTATCACCCACAGAAATTGTTCCACCGATCAAGCTGACGGTTGCAGAGAAAGCCTTCGCGCGTGAGCGTGGCGTTACACCTGACGACCTCCAGCAGGCACACGCGCTCATTACACTCGATGGAAGATACGATTCGTCCCCCATACGTCGCCACATCTGGAGTCGCTACCAGATCGGAAGAGCACACGTAGCACACGTCTGAACTCCAGTCAC
>CALACF010000239.1 GCA_937890245.1 uncultured Flavobacteriales bacterium | reverse complement strand
GACGTGGCGGAGGCCGCAGATGCGATCCGCGAGCATCTCACCGGCGACCCCGAAGTGTATGCCAATCCCGAGCGCTACTTCGACCAGGTCATCGAAATCGACTTGAACGCTTTGGAGCCCTCACTGAACGGCCCGTTCACGCCGGACCTGCATACGCCAATTTCGAAAATGGCTGCGGCCGCTGCCGCGAATGATTGGCCTACAAAAATTGATGTGGCGCTGATTGGATCATGCACGAACTCGAGCTATGAGGACATCGCCCGCGCTGCGTCTATTGCCGAGTTGGCCATCGCTCAAGGCGTGAAGCCAGCCGCCGAACTGAAGATCACGCCCGGTTCCGAAATGGTGCGTTACACACTGGAACGCGACGGCCACCTCGCCACCCTCGAGAAGATGGGCGCTTCGGTGTTTGCGAACGCCTGCGGTCCTTGTATCGGCCAATGGGCACGCCCCGGAGCTGAGGACCAGCCAAAAAACAGCATCGTCCACAGCTTCAATCGCAACTTCTCCAAACGCGCTGACGGCAACCCGAACACGCACGCCTTCGTTGGATCGCCAGAATTGGTGACGGCCATCGCCCTCGCTGGAAACCTCGGCTTCAATCCCGTAACCGACACCCTCCCAGGCACCAACGGCCCCGTGAAACTCCCAGAGCCCACGGGCGACGAGCTTCCATTGAAGGGCTTCGAGGTCGAGGATGCCGGCTACAACGCACCGGCCGAAGACGGAGTCGGAATCAACGTCGTGGTCAACCCCACGAGTGAGCGCCTGCAGTTGCTCACGCCTTTCGCACCTTGGGATGGCGAGAACATCACGGGCATGCGCCTGCTCATCAAGGCTGACGGCAAATGCACGACGGATCACATCTCGATGGCCGGCCCGTGGCTCCGTTATCGCGGCCACCTCGATAATATCTCGAACAATACCTTGACCGGTGCAGTCAACGCTTTTGGCGGGGCCATCAACACCGTCGTCAACCAGCTCGACGGCTCCACGGGCGAAGTTCCCGCTGTAGCCCGCGCATATAAAGCTGCCGGCGTTGCAACCTTGGTCGTCGGTGACCAGAACTACGGCGAAGGCTCATCGCGCGAACACGCTGCTATGCAACCGCGCCACCTCGGGGTGCATGTTGTATTGGTCAAGTCGTTTGCTCGCATCCACGAGACAAACCTCAAGAAACAGGGCATGCTCGGCCTCACCTTTGCCGACCCATCGGACTACGGCAAGATCCGCGAGGACGATCGCTTTGATATGTCGGACTTGGCTGGCTTTGCACCTGACGTTCCCTTGACTTTGCTTGCCTTGCATGCCGATGGCAGCTCGGACTCGATCATGTGCAACCACACGTACAACGCCCAGCAGATCAGCTGGTACCGTTCTGGCTCAGCGCTCAACGAGATCCGCGCCGCCCAAGCTTGATTTGCGTCGAGTTTGCTTGTCATGTGTCTGTGGAGGATGCCATCAGGCATGTGAATTTCCGACATTGTTATGTCGAACAGAAGGGGGGCGACGTAGCGCGCATGTGAAAAGGGCGCGGATTCGTTTTACATAACGACGTGAAACTTCACTTCTGCGCTCTAGCCTGACAAAGCACAAGCTGCCGCATTATTTTAAGCTGCAGATTTCCCCCCCCGACGCGTGCTATCTTTGCCGACATGAACAAAGTGATCCTCAAATTTAGCTGCGCCATTTTACTCGCGGCAGCCACATTTTCTGTCCAGGCCCAAGGCGAGCACAAGGGCACGATCAAAACGAATTTTTTCGGTTGGTTTGCAGGCCAATATCAACTTGGCTACGAGCATGTGTTGAACGAAAATATGACGGTGCAGCTTTCAGTTGGCATCCTCGACGGAGGCTCTTCTTCTTCACGTCTTGATTCGATCTCCCAAAATTCCTACGCGTATGTGCAGGACAAATCGGGCCTCATTCTGATTCCGGAATTCCGCTACTACCCATCCCCAAGCTCTACTTATATGGAGGGCATGTACTTTGCTGGCTTTGGTCGCTTCCGTTTGAGCAACTGGGACTTGACCGATACGGGAGCTGATGGGCCGTTCGGTGATGTTTCGCGCGAGGAAAATCGCACCGTACTCAGCGCCGGAATCGTCATCGGCTACAGCTACTACTTGGGAAATGGGTTCAACGCGGAAGTTTTTGCAGGTCCGCAATTTAAGACCGTCTCGTCGTCGCGTGTTTATGACAATGCCAATGTCGGCGACCAAGAATTCAATTCGAAGTTTTTGAACTTTTCACTTGCCGGTATTGAGAACGACGGCGTCGGTCTGCGATTCGGCGTAAACATCGGATTTGGGCTTTAATCCTTCTACTCGGGCGCGAGGCTGACCGAAATTTCGGCGGTAGGCGCCCCGTTGGGTTCGTCGTCGATGACGACGATGCTTTCCGCGGTTGTGGTGCTGCCGTAAGTATCCGAAACGGACAGCATAAATGTGTATTCGCCTGGCTCTACGCGCACTGAGGCGCGACCGGAGTCGAGGGCGGTGATGAGGGTTTGCGGCCCGTCGGTGACTTTCCAGTTGAAGTGGAGGCCGTCAAGGTCGGCGTCGGCGGAGGCGGATCCGTCGAGGAGTAAATCAATGCTGCGCGTGCGGCCGTCAGCATCGTGGGGAACGGCAAATCTGATTTTGGAAGCTTCCAACGCTTCGAATGCAGCTGCGTCTGCAGCTATTTCAGCGTCTGCAGCAGCAACAGCCTCAGTTTCCGAAGCTTGTATGCGGGAGAGTTGATCCGTTTTCAGGAGGTACAGCCCGGCAGCAGTGGCGGCCAGAAGTACGATGGTGGCAATGCGTTCCATGGTTTTGAGAATAGTGATGGACGGCCCGGGGAAGGTTTCAATTCCAACCCCAGGCCACCATCGGTTTACTTCAATTGATTACTTCCGTTCGATGATCGACCAAAGAATCAGCAGGGCTACCAGTCCGACAAAGCCGCCGTTGCCCAATTGGGTGATCAGTCCTGTGAGATTGCTCACGACTTCCATGCCTGGGAACATGGCTGCACCGAATACAACTTCGGTAAGAACTGCTAGGGCTGCGAAGCCGATGAGAAGATTGGTCAGGCCTTTGAAAAAGCCGCCCATAAATTTGAAAACATTGTCCATGGTATAAGGTTTTGTGGATGAATGAGGCCAAGTAAGCTGCTGATTTCCGCGTTGTTACGGGGTAATGATTTCAGAAATGAACATTTGGACGTGCATTTCGCTGAACCCCCTTTGAGCGCTATGTGTTGCGGCTGAGGCAGTTGGGTGAAAATCGGTCTGTTTTGACCTGATCCCTGCCAATTTGGGGGTGCGGCGGCGAGCTGATTTTCGTCAGTTTTCGGGTGCTCGCTTTCGTAAAGCGCTCAAAATGCGTCAAAAACGCGCTGGGATACGCACTGGGATACGCACTGGGATACGCGCCGGGAAATGCCCTTGGAAATGCCTGCTCAGTCGCAGATGGAGAACGGGATCATGATCAGCTGCACGCGG
>CALACF010000238.1 GCA_937890245.1 uncultured Flavobacteriales bacterium | reverse complement strand
CGACGGGCGGCGGAAAAACCGTGATTTTTTCGGAGCTCGCCAAGCGTTATATCTTGGAAACGGGCAAGCAAGTGCTGATTTTGACGCACCGAATTGAACTTTTGGGGCAAACCAGCAGGATGCTCACCGACATCGGTGTTTCTACCAAAACCATTGATTCGAAACTTAAAGTCCTCGAAGACGACAGGGAGTTCAACTGCTTCGTCGCGATGGTCGAGACCTTGAACAACCGGATGAATGACGAGCACATCGTCTTCCAAAACATGGGACTGGTCATCATTGACGAAGCGCATTACAACAGCTTCCGAAAGTTGTTCGGCCACTTTAAGACGCAAAACCTCCTCGGCGTAACGGCTACGCCGCTCAGCTCGAATATCAAGCTCCCACTCAAGGACAACTACGCTGAACTTCTTGTGGGCGAGTCGATCAGCTCTTTGGTTTCGCAGCAATACCTCGCCGAGGCCAATACATATTCGTACGATGTCAACTTGAAATCGCTCAAAGTTGGCATAAACGGAGACTACACAGTCAACTCGTCGGAGCGCCTTTACGGCAACCACTTCATGCAGGAAAAACTTCTGTATGCATACGAGCAGAAGGGCAAGGGCACGAAGACGCTCATTTTTAACAACGGCATCCACACCTCTCTGCAAGTGGCACAACTCTTTCGCGAAGAAGGACTTGAAATCCGCCATCTGGACAACACGCACAGCGAAAAGGAGCGCGCTGAAATTCTGCATTGGTTCCACACAAAGCATGACGCCATCCTGTCTTCGGTGAGTATTTTGACCACGGGCTTTGACGAGCCGGGCGTCGAAACGGTCATCTTGAATCGCGCCACCAAGTCGCTGACGCTCTACCACCAGATGATTGGTCGCGGCTCGCGTGTGCTTCCGAACAAGAAATCTTTCACAGTCATCGATCTCGGCAACAACGCGCGACGCTTCGGGCTTTGGACGGCCCACGTGAATTGGGCTGATATTTTCCGGGCACCCAACGCCTATCTCGAAGGACTTTACTCAGACGAAGAAATCGAAGAGACTTTTGTCTACGAGATGTCGGACGAGCTGCTCAAGATTCTGAAACTTGAGAAGACACCCGACTTCAGCATGAAGAAGGAGTACGCAAAGGTGACCCGCGCTGGCAAGCGGCCAAAGGCAGCCATCGAGGTGAGCATCACGCACCACGCAGGCCTTGTCGTTCCCATCGCAGAGGATGTCTTCCACGCCCTGGAACTCGCCGGAGAACTCGACCAAGACATCGACCAGCGCGTACGCGACTACACAAAGTGCATCTCGAAAACCACGGCCAACTACCGGACGTGGCTCATCGATGAATACCAGCGCAAGCTGAACCAGCAAATCCGGGCGGCCTTCTCGGACTGAGACACTTGGCGTACATTCCACGTCGATGGTGTGTTCGTGGACTTGTGCAATAGGCGGCGTTTTTTCCTTGATGGCATTGGGCCACCTCATAGGATTGGCTTGGATTGCTCGTTCACAGGGGAACGATTCAGTTCAAAGTCCGCTGGCCAAGCGCCTCTCCAAATTCCAACTCCGCCGCGCCCGGGATTCCCGTTCCGAATCCACAGGCCTAGACGCTGTTAGCGCAAATTTTCATTTCGCTCGCCTTCAATTCAACGGGCGCCTGCACCCAATCTGGTTCCGCTTTACTGGCGCATTCCTCCTTTGCATCGCCGGTCTTGCGGCTGCAGCTTCCGGGCTCTCGGCTGCAGCCTCCGGACTCGCGGCCGTT
>CALACF010000237.1 GCA_937890245.1 uncultured Flavobacteriales bacterium | reverse complement strand
ATGGCGACGGCTACATCGGTGCGGTGGACTTGACGGACATGCTCATGTTCTACAACACGGACGGCGCGGGCTGCGGCATCTTGAATCCTCTGCCCTTCGAAATGCTGATCGACGAGCCCTGCGACATGCCAGGCATTCAATGCGGCATCGAGGGTTGTATGTATCCTGGAGCGGTCAACTTCGATCAGGGCGCGACCATTGAAAATGGAAGCTGCCTGTGGACGGGTTGTACAGACCCTGAAATGCAGAACTTCAATGCCTTGGTAAACCTCGATGACGGGACATGTGTAACGCCGATTTGTTGGGATTTCGATTTCAATGGCTTGGTGGGCATCCAAGATATGCTCGACCTGCTCTTGCTCTTCAACTCAGAATGCGGGGGGGAATAACCAAAACCAAAATCTGAGCCTGAAAGGGGCGGCTTCTTGTACGGGGGCCGTCCCTTTTTTTTTTAGCGCGTCGGTTCAGCGCGTCGGGTAGCGCAGCAGGCCATAGGTGGGGGCAAAGCCCATGGCGATGGCCCAGCCTTGCGAGGCGCCCGAGGGGCCGGTCGATAGGGCGGGGCCAAGACGGGCCGACCAACCACCTGCTCCACGCCAAGAGAAGATGGGCCGCAGGGCGCCCGAGTTTTGGTAGGCGAGGCCGATGCCGATTTCGTTCGACCGGCTATGGCGGGTATACTGCGAATTGTGTCCAAACCTGTGGCGAATTTCTGCGCCAAGTTCGAGAAGTTGCTCGCCGCCTTGAAGGTCGGACCGTTGCCATATTCTGAGTGTGCCAATCTGACTGCTGCCGAGCTCGAGCGGGGCCTCCAAGCTACTTCCAGCGTGGAATCGAAAGGCGAGCGAGTCGGCACGGGTGTCGATCAGCCCGACATTTTGACGTCCGTGGTGCAATGCGAGGTCGCCCCTTAGATTTACTGTCCCGCTGAAGTCGACAGCGACACCCAGCGCCCAATCTGCGTATCGGGAGGCGCCGCGAAGCAGTTCAGCATCTTCGCCCGTTGACGCGCCGGGGTCGAAGCCGCCTGGGCCGTATTGCTGTCCCCAGCTCAAGCCCGTCAAATCCCACGACCATTCCGCCAGTCCGAGCTGCACCCCGGCGCCGACTATGAGCGCGCGCCCCAGTTTTTGCTCGACGGAAGCCTGCACCCCATATGCGCGATGGCTCAAGCCCGGACCGAGTCGATCCTCGACGAAACGCAGCCCAATTTGCCCGGGCATGTCACCCCATCGAAGGCTTTTCCTCGCCGTCATCGCTTGGGTATTGAAGCCGGTATTGACATTTGCCCAGCGCGCCGCGTGCTGCATCTGGACTTCCCAATCTTCGCTAGCCGCCACCATGGCCGCCGGATTGTCTAGCTGGGACTGCCCCTGCGAAAGGGGAAGTATCGCATCTTGGGCCAACGCGCCCGAAATGGCCGCCATGCTCGCCAGCCCCAAGGCCCATCGTCCTGCTATTTCTCGCATCGAACAGATCGCTCTCATCTGACCAGGCGCAGCGGCGCCGTTTTAGAAGTGACCAACCCGCCCGTATCGCGCGCCGAAATTTGGACGACGTAAACGCCCTGCGGCGCCTTGTGCCCGTCCATGCTGAAGCCATCCCAACTGTCGGCAACATCTTCGCTGCTCCAGACCAAGGCGCCCCAACGGTTGTAAATTCTGCAAGCGTAGTCGAGCAGGCCCTCGCCGTGAACGGAAAATCGGTCGTTTGCCCCGTCGTCGTTGGGCGAGAATGCCTCGGGGAACCAGAGCGTGATGTCGGGCAGGATGCAGACGCTTTGCGACGCGGTGTCGGCACACCCCGAGCTGTGCACGACGCTCAATTGGACTTCATACGTTCCGGGTTCTGCAAAAGACCAATTCAGATTCTGGCCGAATACATACGGCAACAACGCTCCTTCCGTGCCGCCCGAGCCACCGGTGCCGCCTGCACCTCCGCTGGAAGGTGCCGTTTGGATTTGCCACCAGCCGCTGTCGGCGTACTGGCTCAAGTCGATGAACTGTAGGGGTTGGCTTGTCCACGCAATGCAGGTTTCGTCTGGCACCACAGTGAAGGCTGCCGTCACGGGCGGATGGCCCGGCAGCTCGATCAAGGTGTCCCAGCTGCAGCCCTCCACGGCGTCTATGAGCGCCCAGACATAACTGTCGCCGGCGATGCCCGTGCCGAAGTTGGACTCCAAGGGGTCCCCGTCCCAAAACATGGCGACCGAAGCGGGCGAGCTGACGATCAGTTCGGCCGCGCCTGGCGTGCCATAGCAGCTCAGCTCGCTGGCGTCCACGGCCACGTCAAAGGGCGGCAGCACCAACAAGTACACCGAGTCGATCGCCGGATCGGAGCATCCGTCGGCGATCTCCACTGTGGCCCACTGCGAAACTTCGGGCGCCGCAGGCCGCTCGTCGTAGGGCGGCGCACCGTCCCACCACGAAATATTGGCTGCCGTCGGCCCATTGGGCGCCGTCAGTCCGCCCGCGTAACTGACCTGCAACACCGTGGCGCTCCCCGGACAAAGGGTCGAGTCTGTAACAGAAAGTTCGGCTGTCAGCGGCGGCAGCACTTCAAAGGTCCAGGCCGAGTCGGCCGCACAGACCGCCCCGTTCCAGTTCAACGCCACCGTGTGCGCGCCCTCGCCCAATCCAGCCGTCGTCAATGGATCGCCCGCGCCCGCTCCATCAATCGTCAGCACCGCCTCTGCGGGCGCAACCTCAACTTCGAGTGCGTCCTCGTTCCAGCACAGCACGCCCACAAGCCCGGCTGCCGAAAGCTCCGGCAGCAGTTCAACTTCGATCCATACCGTGTCACGGCAAGCAGCTGGGTTGTTCCAGGCAATCGGCAAAGCGCCCGTCGTCCCATCACCGCCACCAACTGCGCCGCTCAGTGCTGCGGCCAGCTCTGGATCGAACCACCCCGCGGCGTCTACGCCCAATCCTGACCACGTACCGCTCCAAGCGCCAGCGTCGGCGGCGAGGTCGAATGCAGGTGAGGATTGGCATAAAAGCAAAGCGTCTAGGGCCAATTCGTCGGGAAACACGCTGATTTCCACAGAGTCAACACATCCGTTGAGGGTGTAATAAAGTTGGTAGCCTCCGGAGGACAGCACGCTGGGGTAAAACATCCAATCGCAATCCACGACGTTTTCAACGGCGCCAGGAACGACGGCGCCTGCGCCGCCTGGATCAGCGACTTGTACGGTCCATATTCCGCACCATGGCGATGCCCCGATCGCGTCGCTGTTCAGGTCGATGTCTGCGGCGCCGAGGCAGAGGTCGGCGGTGGTCGGGATGATGCGTGTTGTGCGGGTGAGCATCCACGTGGTGTCGATGCAGCCGTTTTCAGCCGTGTAGAGCAACAGTGACCAGCTGTCGTCGCCGACAGCGCTGGGGTCAAATTCGCCCGTTGCCGGGTCGGAGATTCCGGGCCCAGACCACGTACCACCTGCGGGTACCGCTCCCGGGTTCGGGATCCAGGGGTCTTGCGTAGGACAACTCGAGCGGTTCCATCCGCCCCAGATGGGCAGGATTTCGCCGGGCACTTGTTGGCTGCAGCCTTCGATGCTGTACGTCAGGATGAACGGGCCGGCGGCCACTTCGGCTGGGTCGAACCAGGCGTTGGCCTGGTCCATGATCCCGGGGCCGGTCCACAGTCCGCCCGGCGGCCACGTGGGCAGGCTGTCGGCCGGCTCGGTTGCACAAATCTGGCCCAAGTCGCTCACCACGGCGATGTCGTCGACCACGACCACGGTGCTGCCCGTACAGTAGCCGGCGGTGTAGACCAGCACGAAGGTTCCGGGTGTGACCGGCGTGAAAAGACCGCTGCTGTCCACGTCTGTGCCGGCCCAGCTGCCGTCGGATGGCGTGGCCGGGATTTGGAAGGCGCCGCTACCGGGACATGCCGCCAGGGCGGAGGGGACGGAGAAATCGAGCACGTCCACTTGCCATTGGGCCGAGCAGCCGAGTCCGGGAAGGAGGTAGTCGATTAAATGCACTCCGATCCCAGCAGAGTCGGCGAAGAAGCTGAAGGCGCTCGAGTCATTTGGATCCATGTAAACGCCAGGACCGCTCCACGTTCCGCCCGGTGGCGATCCCGTCAGCAACAACGCCTCGCCCATGCACATGGACGTGTCCTGCACGCCGGTTTCCGCCGCGACCACGGCCAGGGTCGCCACCAATTGTTCGCTCAACCCCGTAGCCGCAACCACCGCCGAGATCGTGTAGTCCGTTGTTGATTCGGGGCAAAGTTGATGGGGCCCCGGCCCCGCAAATGAACTGCCATCACTGCCTGTCCAGAGCACGTCCGTCGCGAGGCAACCCGCTGTCGTTACCTCTTGCCATGCACAACTTCCCGCGCACACCGTGTCCGTCCACATCGCCCAATCGAGGTTCGGCCCGCAGTCATCGATCTGCAATACTGCGTTCACCGGGTAGGTCCAGATCGAGTCGCATTCGTCCCGCACGCCTATCTGCACCAGAATTTCAATTGGGCAGTTCACGTCGAAACCGTCACCGTCCACGGGGAACATGAGCATCGAGGTGCTGCCCCCCGCGCAACTGATATTTTGGACCGTTGCGAGATTGGCCGCAAAACCAGTCAACTCCACGGTATCCCAATCGACCAATGCGCATTCGATGGGCTGATTAAAGACCAATTGGAATACGCTATGGGGACAAGATCCCGGCGCATTCCAGACCGCAGACGGTGCCTGCGGCGGGTCGATGTCAGCTTCCCAAATCAAGTGAAAACCAGGGCGTTGCGCGCTTCCGTCCGAGTGAAACTTTAAGGTCAATGCGCCGGCCGTCGAAAAGCTGGGCGGCAGTACGCCCTCCCCGGCGAGGGTGTCGATCACCGGGCTCGCAGTCGATGGCCCCGCGTATAAAACAACGTAGTCAAACCAGTTGCCGCCCAGCGGCTCTTCCACTTCGAAGAAATCGACCCATTCGCACAGCAGCGGAACCCCCGCATCGATTGTGAAAACGAGGTCCTCATTGTTTGAGTACAGCTCATCCGCTCCGCCCGAATCATAGAGTTGGCCGTAGCAAGTGGTAACCGTCGTGTCGGTCATCGAGAATTCAGGGCCCTGGGCCGCAAGATGTAGCGTCGAGAGCACGCCCGTCAACAGCAGTATCCCTTTAATATGACCGCGCTTCCACATCACAATTCCGTCACAGTGAGTCGTGCACAGCGAGCTCAGGCGAGCTCACAACGTTGCTCCAGTTCTCCGCTCGGTCCTGCAGCTGAAAGGTGATCGTGGTCGTTTCCAAGTCGCCATTGCCCAGCAAAAAGAGCGGCGGGAGCGTCACCTCAAACGTCCCAGAAATATCGATCACCTCGCTGCCCGGCGCCAGTGGCGACATGTGAAACCAGTCGTAGCCTTCCAGCCGCGCATCGCGCACGCGCA
>CALACF010000236.1 GCA_937890245.1 uncultured Flavobacteriales bacterium | reverse complement strand
GAAGACGCCGATGAAGACGACGACATTGATATGGTCTGGCGCATCATCGTTGAAGAGGCGGTCGTAGAGGCGTACTTCAGCGTCTACTGCTGTGGCCGCATTGACCCAGTGTAGCGTGCCTTTTGCTTTGATGCCTGAGACATCGCTACCGCTCTTGCTATCTTCGAAGTACTCGACGCGCACCTCCTGCAGCACCCCGTCGTCGTCCATGTCGTGGTCGACATACCGCACGATGTACGCGGATTTGAGTCGGACCGTTTTGCCGGGCGCCAGCCGGAACCACTTTTTGTTTGCGTCGAGCTTGAAGTCGCCACGTTCCATCCACAAGTTGCGGCTGAAGGGCAGCTCGCGCGAGCCAGCACTTTCGTCTTCCGGGTTGTTTTCTGATGGCAGCATCTCCCCTATGCCAATCTCTCCCTTGTCCTCAGGATAATTAACAATCACCAACTTAACTGGGTCAAGTACGGCCATGGCCCTGTTGGACACGCTGTTCAAATGGTCCCGTAGAGAAAACTCCAAGAGCCCGACATCTATGATGTTCTCACGTTTGGCAATGCCGATACGATCACAAAAATCACGTATAGATTCAGGCGTGTAGCCCCGGCGGCGCAGACCGCTGATTGTAGGCAAACGCGGATCATCCCACCCGTCTACCACGCCATCTTCAACCAGGCGCAATAGCTTCCGCTTGGACATGATGGTGTAACTGAGATTCAGCCGGGCGAACTCAATTTGTCGGGTTGGAAAGATGTCGAGCTGTTCGATGAACCACGTGTACAATGGACGGTGAAGCTCAAATTCCGGGGTGCACAGCGAGTGCGTGATCTCTTCCAGCGCGTCGCTTTGGCCATGGGCAAAGTCGTACATCGGATAAATGCACCAATCGTTGCCTGTACGCTGATGATGGGAGCGCTTGATGCGGTAAATGACGGGGTCGCGCATGTGCATGTTGTCATGCGCCATGTCAATTTTTGCTCGCAATACGCAGTGGCCGTCCGCAAAATCACCGGCACGCATTTGTTCGAAGAGTGCACGATTCTCCGCCACCGGCCGGTCGCGAAATGGACTGTTCATCCCAGGCGAAGTCGGCGTGCCTTTCTGCTCTGCCATCGCCTCGGGCCCTTGGTGGTCGATGTAGGCAGCGCCTTTCTCGATCAACGCCATTGCAAAGCCAAAAAGCTCCTCAAAGTAGTCCGACGTGTAAAATTCTCCTCCATTCCAATTGAAGCCCAGCCAGGAAACGTCCTTTTTGATGGCGTCCACGTACTCTTGGCTCTCCTTTTCGGGGTTCGTATCGTCGAACCTTAAATTGGTCAAACCGCCGAATTGCTCTGTCAAACCGAAGCTCAAGCAGATGGCCTTGGCATGTCCAATATGCAGGTAACCATTGGGTTCGGGGGGGAACCGGGTGTGGATTGCGGCGTGCTTTCCCGTCTTGAGGTCGTCCTCGATAATCTGCTCGATGAAGTGCAGGCTCTTGGCTGGCGAATCTTCCATGGGTGCAAAAATATGCAGGACTGCCGGGCTGTGCGTAAATTTGTGCCATGCGTTCCCATTTGGAAATTGTTCCCGCCGCTTTTGACGCGCCAGAGGAGTTGATTGAGACAGAAGTCAAGACCGATCTCGAGGTAAAAGTCTCGAAAGGCTGGCAGATCGTTTTATACAACGACGACCACAACACCTTTGACGATGTCATTCTGGCCTTGGTCAAAGTTTGCGGACACGAGGCGGAACAAGCTGAGCAATGTGCTGTGCTGGTTCACTTCAAAGGCAAGTGCGCCGTCAAAAACGGTGATTACAAGGACCTCGAGCCGCAGTGCACGGCACTTCTAGAGCGGGACTTAACTGCGGAGATCGAACCGACTTAACCAGCATGCCAACGTGCCGCCCATTTTGCCGTCGAATTCAGGCAACCCCGCTAATAATTTCACGTCTATTCTTCGACCGCACACCGGGAGGCTTTCTCGGCGTGTTGACCTGAACCAAGACAT
>CALACF010000235.1 GCA_937890245.1 uncultured Flavobacteriales bacterium | reverse complement strand
TGGGTTCAGAACGTCGTGAGACAGTTCGGTCTCTATCTGTTGTGGGCGTTTGAAATTTGAGTGGACCCGTTCCTAGTACGAGAGGACCGGAATGGACGTACCTCTGGTGTATCTGTTGTGGCGCCAGCTGCAGTGCAGAGTAGCTATGTACGGATGAGATAAACGCTGAAAGCATCTAAGCGTGAAACTCACCACAAGATGAGATTTCGTTGAGAGCCGTTGAAGACGACAACGTTGATAGGCCGCAGGTGTAAAGATGGTGACATCAAAGCCGAGCGGTACTAATTGCTCAAGAGCTTATGAAGAAAATTACTCTACCAATATGTCAATATTATTAGTTGATTGTGTGCCGCAGCGGCGTGCGCACGTCAACAGAACGATAGGTGTCTATTGCGGTGAGGCCCACCTCTTTCCATTCCGAACAGAGAAGTTAAGCCCACCAGCGCAGATGGTACTGCTAACGCGGGAGAGTATGACGACGCCACCTTAGGGGCCCCCATCACGGGGGCCCCTTTTTTTTACCTCCATTTTTATGGAGGAATTACGAACTTGCACGCACACAACGATCATGAATGACCTGGTAACCATTGTAGGACGGCCCAATGTTGGGAAGTCTACGCTGTTCAATCGCCTGACTGAGACCCGGGATGCCATCACGGATCCGACGGCTGGTACTACGCGTGATCGGAAATATGGCAAAGTGCTTTGGGGTGGGCGTCAGTTCACTGTGATTGACACGGGGGGTTACGCCATAGGATCTGAGGACCGTTTTGAGGCGGCTATCAGAAGGCAGGTAACCGTGAGTATCGAGGAAGCGGCTTTGGTGCTGTTCATGGTAGACGCCGTGACAGGCCTCACCGACTTGGACCAGGAGATCGCACAGATGCTTCGGAAGAGCGACAAGCCAACAATTGTAGTGGCAAATAAGGTGGATACCTCTGTGATGGAGTATGCCACAGCTGAGTTTTACGCGTTGGGTTTGACGGATATCATCTACCCGTCGAGCGCCAGCAATGGATACGGTACCGGCGAATTGCTGGACGCCTTGGTGGTGTCGCTTCCTGACATCGAGGAGCGCGAGGACGATGGCGTCCCTCGACTTGCGGTCGTAGGCCGTCCGAATGTTGGCAAGAGCACCTTGGTGAACACCTTGCTCGGAGAGGACCGGAACATTGTAACGGACATTGCGGGGACCACGCGTGATAGCGTTCACAGTCATTACAAGGGGTTCGGATTGGACATTGAAATTGTCGATACTGCGGGGCTCCGGAAGCGACGGAAAGTAGATGATGACCTTGAGTTCTATAGCACCGTTCGTACTGTCAAGGCCATCGAGCGCAGTGACGTCTGTTTGCTATTGATCGACGCGGAGAACGGCGTTGAGAAGCAGGACCAGACTATTTTCTGGCACATACTCGACAGTTACCGTGGGGTTGTAGTGGTGGTCAATAAGTGGGACTTGATCGAGAAAGACACCCACACGATGGAGCGATTCAAGCGCAAAATCATCGACAAGTTTGAGCCCTTTACAGATGTGTCCGTTGTCTTTACGTCAAATCTCACAAAGCAGCGTGTGATCAAGGCCCTTGAAGAAGCGATGACGGTGTATGAGAACCGCCGCGGCAAGGTGTCAACCTCTGACATCAACGCCTTCATCTTGCCGATCATTGAGAACAACCCGCCGCCGATTTATAAGGGCAAGTCTGTCCGTATCAAGTATGTAACGCAGATTCCATCTCAAGTGCCGACGTTTGCATTCTACTGTAACCTCCCTCAGTACGTTAAGGAACAGTACAAGCGGTTCCTAGAAAACAAGATGCGAGAGGAGTACAACTTTACTGGGGTACCGATCCGCCTGTTCTTCAGGAAGAAGTAAGCCCTTTCAGCTGTTGCTCTATAGTGGCTTGCAGCAAGGCGGGCTTGAAAGGCTTAAGCACATGTCCGTCCATTCCTGCTGTTTTCAGCCGCTCGATTGTGATATCCTCGGCATCGGCAGTCAAAGCTATGATTGGCGAGCGCATAGCTCCATCAGGCTCTTCGCTTCTAATTGCACGGGTCGCAGCCAGGCCATCCATGTCGGGCATGTGAATGTCCATAAGGATGAGGCAGGGGCGGTTTTTCTTCCAAAGCTCTATCGCCTGTCGCCCGCCTGAAGCGGATAAAACGGAATAGCCCCAGCGCTTCAGCATTCCTTCTGCGACGAAGCGATTGATATCATTGTCATCTGCGACAATGATGGGCTTAGCTGTCGCTCGCGATTTGACCGCTCCCTTCTCCAGCCCGGCACTTGCAAGTGGACCACCTATCGGGATTTCTCGATTGATGTCTTTCGAGTTCACGGCCTTCAATGGCAAGTCCACTATGAAGGACGAACCCACGCCGACTTCGCTTTCCACGTGCAATAAGCCGCTGTGCAGTTCGATCAAGTTGGCCGTAATGGCCAGGCCGAGGCCCGTTCCGCCGATGCGTTGATTGCTCGGTTCGTCCACTTGCTCGAAAGCTTTCAAAATGCGCTTGATGTCGCGCTCTGCAATCCCTCTGCCAGTGTCCTTCACGCGGAACCGAACCCAATTGACATCAGATTCAGCATCTGCTGTCATGTTGATGCGTTCGACTGATAAACATACGCCACCTTGGTCCGTGTACTTGATGGCGTTGCTCAGCAAATTGTTCAAAATCTGGGTGATCCATTTTACGTCGCCCATCATCAACGGGGTATTCTCCCGCTTTTCCGTAAGACACCCACACAACTCGAGCGTGAGCCCGCCGCGGTCCGCCTTGTTCTGGAAACTCTCAATCACCTGCTGCAAGAGCGTTCTGAGATGGAACTCGGATATGACCATTTTTGCTTTTCCCAACCCAATTTTCTCGAGATCTAAAATGTCGTTGACCAAGCCCAATAAGTGCTTGCCGGAAAATTCCATGTACTGAAGATTCTCTTTGCGTTCCGCTTCGTCGTGATTTCCGTGTAAAAGCAGGTCGGTCAGTCCTAAGATGGCGTTCAATGGGGTCCGAATTTCATGGCTCATAACGGAGAGGAACGCGCTCTTTGCGCTGTTTGCCTTTTCAGCGCGTTGCCGCGTTTTGATTACGGCAGTGCTGTCCGTGCCATATACGTTGAAGAAATTGCCGTTTTCTAAGGGGACCAATACCATCTCGAAGGTCTGCGAATTCTGTTCGCCCGATGTACCAACTTCAAACTCAAATTTGACAGTTTGCTTGGTGGATTCGACCTTTTCAATCGCAGAAACTATGCCTTTAATGCGAACTATTTGTCCAGGATGTGCCGAAGTGCCAAAGCAATTACGCGCCACTGGGTTGGAATGTATGACGCGGCCCTCCGACGAAATTTGTAAAACGGGATTGGGGTTGAGCTGGTAGAACTGTTCCATCTCATGGCTGCTCTCTTCTGATTTTGTTCGTCCTATTTTATGGCCCGCGATGTGGGCGATGTTGACCAAGGTTTTGAGGTGGATGGTTTGGAAGAACCCCGGAAGTGAGTGCTCGCTGTCGATTACGCCGATGACCCGGTTGTCACATAATATAGGGACGGCCAATTCAGAACGGCGTTCCAAATCGTCTACTATATAGTCTTCGAATTCGGCGAGATCATCGATGAGTAAGGGCTGGCCCGAAGCGGCAACGCGGCCGACGACGCCTTGGCCTATGGAAATTTCAATGGGTTCGAAAACGGAGCGGTAATCGATGTTTTTGGGCCCATATGCGGCTTTTTGCACCAAAACCTG
>CALACF010000234.1 GCA_937890245.1 uncultured Flavobacteriales bacterium | reverse complement strand
TGATGGCCGCCATGCGGTCCCATTTTCCCGGCTTGATGGGCTGCTCGAGGGAGTGCACATCAAAGCGCGCCAGGCGATGAAGCTTCTGGATTACCTGCCCATGGGTTTCTGCGTCAAATGCTCCGTTTGCATCGAGTCGCAGCGTGAAATCACTTGCCGGAGCGATGCTTCGAACGGTTTCTAAAAATGCGCATTCCCGGTCAAAATCGTGCTGGCCCACCTTGATTTTGATCGTAGAAAACCCGCGTTCGACCAGTGATTCTACCTGGCCAGTCATCGCGTCAAATTCGTCCATCCAGACCAATCCATTGATGGGCATCGCCGACTTGCCTTCGCTGAACTCGCCCTCAAAAAGCGTCCGCCGCCCGCCGCCGAGCAAATCGAGGAGGGCCATTTCTGCGGCGAACTTAACAGCCGGGTATTGGGCTGTCATTTTATTGGGGTCGAGGGCGTTGCCCGCTGCCAATTCCGCCAAAGCACGAGCGGCCCGCACGGGGTGTTCAGGGCTCAGGCCTGGGATCAAGCTGCATTCGCCAATGCCCGTCTGGCCCGCTCGGTTCTTCGCCACGACGAACCACGTCGGCTTTTCGCTGAGCACGTCCCGAGACGTTCTGGCAGGCTGGCGAAAGGTCAACGGGTACTTGACAATGCGGATGTCGAGGTCGGTGATCACGTCAAGGGTTGAATTGGGATAGAAAGAGGAAGAGGGCGACCACGGTGGTGCTCAGGGCCACGCGCCCCAATTCGGAGTCAAGTGTGGCGGCGTCGGCGGCTTTGCATTTGCGAACGCGCTGATAATGTTGGAAGTGCACGGCAACCATCAGCAGGTACCAGGGGGCGCCGCGCCACGTGCCGGGCATGGCGAGGAACATTGCGCCCAAGGCCAACCAGCCGCTGGCCAGCAAGGCCCCATGGTAGCGGACGCCCCAGCGAAATCCATGTTGGACAATGAGGGTGCGTTTGCCGGCTACAGCATCGGTGGTGTGGTCCCGTAGGTTGTTGAGATTCAGAACGGAGGTTGCGAATGCGCCGAGTGTCCAAGCAGGCAGAAGCCAGGTTGCGTGGAATTCGCTTGTGACGAGCGCCGCAATGCCCACCACGCCCAGGAGTCCGAAAAACAGAACCACCGCCGCGTCGCCCCAGCCCGCATAGCCATATGGATTGTCACCAGCGGTGTAGCGGTAGGCGCCCAGCATTGCGCCCACGCCGACGAGCGCCCAAAGCCAACTCGCGCCGGCCAGCCAAATTGTGGCAAGGCCGGAGATCAGCGCCAGCACGGCGAGGGTGACCACAGCCAGCTTCATGTGTCGTTTTTCGATCGCGCCTGAGGCCACCGTGCGGTCTTGGCGGTGGTCGTCGGCCCCGTGTTCAGCGTCCCCAAGGTCGTTGGCGAAATTGGCCATAATCTGCAACAGCCACACGGTCAGCAGGGCGGCGGCGAGGGGGAGGAGCGGGGCTGCTCCGGCTTGCGCTTCGGCTTGTACTCCAGCTTGTACGTCAGCTGCAGGCTGCCGCATGGTTTCGAATACGAGGGCGCCGGCCGTCAGCACGCTCGCGCTGGCCAACGGCAAGGTTCGCAGGCGTGCCGCTTGCACGTAAACCTTCACGCGGCTCGGCTTCCCAGCTCGACTCACGGAAACTTCGCGTATTGCTTGAAATCGGGATCGCGCTTCTCTAGAAATGCCGTCCGGCCCTCTTGTGCCTCCTCCATCATGTAGTACATGAGCGTGGCGTCGCCGGCGAATTCCATCAGGCCTTGCTGGCCATCGAGCTCGGCGTTGAGCCCGCGTTTGATCATTCTCAATGCCAAAGGAGAGCGCTTCATAATCGTCTGACCCCAAGCCACAGCGGTGTCTTCTAGGTCGGCGAGTGGCACGACCTTGTTTACCATGCCCATCTGCTCAGCTTCGGCTGCGGTGTATTGTTCGCATAGAAACCAGATTTCGCGGGCCTTCTTTTGGCCCACTTGGCGGGCGAGGTAGCTGGAGCCGAAGCCAGCGTCGAAGCTGCCGACTTTAGGGCCGGTTTGCCCGAATCGCGCATTGTCCGAGGCGATGGTCAGATCGCACACTACGTGCAAAACGTGGCCACCGCCGATCGCGTACCCGTTGACCACAGCAATTACCGGCTTGGGGATCGAGCGGATCGCTTTGTGTACATCGAGCACATTGAGGCGTGGCACCCCATCCTGTCCGATGTATCCGCCCTTGCCCTTGACGTTTTGGTCGCCGCCCGAACAAAAGGCCTTGTCGCCCGCGCCAGTGAGCAGCACCACAGAAATGTCGGCGCGTTCGCGGCAAATGGCGAAGGCCTCGAGCATCTCGACATTTGTCTCAGGGCGGAAGGCATTGTACACTTCCTGCCGGTCGATTGTGATCTTGGCTATGCCGTCAAAGAACTCAAAACGAATGTCTTGGTAGTCTTTGATTGCTGTCCATTCCCGGGTTTGGGTTTTCGCTTGTTCCGCCATTGTGTCGCTGGTTTTGCGGCTGGGCCGCACGTGATTCAGGCTGCAAAGATGTTGCAAACGCGCCGGAAAATCTCTGCGCTGGCCGGCCCATCTGTCAATACTTCGAGCACGGCTGGTCCTTCTGCTGATGCCAATTCCCCCAACGCCCCCGTTAGCTGATCGAGCGTCTCGGCCCGCAACGTTTGTACGCCGTGCATTTCCGGAATGCCCAGTACGCTTATTTCGTGTCGTGCCTCAATGTCACGCTCGAAACTGGGCATTTCCTGCGGTCCATCCAGCCAGCGAAAAATCCCGCCACCGCCGTTGTTGATTACGATCACCTTGAAGTTTGCGGGCAGCGGACGAGCTGTCCATGCCCCAGCATCGTACAGGAACGACAAGTCGCCACAAACGAGCAGCATCGTTCTGGAGTCTGCGCCGGCTGCCTGGCCCATGGCGGTTGAGGTCGATCCTTCAATACCGGCCGCCCCTCTATTGGCATAATGCCGAACGCTAGGCTCCCAATACGGTCCAAACCAATGCGCATACCGGATGGCCGTGCTGTTGCCCCAATGCACCATCCAGTCCTCCCCGACGAATTGCGTCAAATGCTCGAAGACTTGGAAGTCAATCAATTTTTCAGTTGTCAAGCTGCGCTCCTCGATGATCTGTTTCAGCTCGTTTTGCTGGGCAAACTCCATTCGAACGTTGAGCTTCATCCACCGAAGATTCCACTGCTCGGCTTCATCTTCGGGGTCGGGCAGGTGTGAACACTCCATCAGGACCGTCTCCAATTTCTCGGTCACCACGCCCCTCAAGTCCCGAACCACATCCGGCGCTTGGCCTGCGGGATCAATATGCCAATGCTCAATATCGCTGATGCGCAACAGGTCGCGCAGGGCCTTCGATATGAACGGCGTCCCTGCGGTGACCAAGACGTCGGGGCAAAATGCGCCCCAATTGGTCTGAATTTTTTCTGACTTCATGAGCCGGTCCACGGTTCGGTATCCGACGATTGGGCAAATGCCCGAATGTAAATCGGCCAGAACAACGTCTCGAATAATGCCGTTGGTCAATCCAAAGGTTGTGGAACGATGATCCCCGCCGAGCATCCACATAATGCGCCGGTCTTCGCGGCGTGCCTCGCTCAATGCCTGGAGGAATTTATCAAAGTCGGGTGCGCGTTGTTCTGGCGGCATCACTGGCCCATCTTCCCATAACTCGTCGTCGTGTTGTTTGCGTTCGAGCTGGCGGAAGGTTGCTTCGTCTGCGATGCGCTCGGCCTTGTTTGCGTCTGGGGTTTTGGCCGGGCCGTATAAGGGGGCTTCTAGCGGGACGTTGACGTGGACCGGGCCGTGCTGGGCGCTGTGCCAGATTTCGTCCAATTGCGGGTTTTCTGGTGAGGCCAATTCAGCGTTCCATCCGAACAATTTCCTGCAATGCGCGGCGTGCAAGCTGGCCTGGTCAATGGTCTGACTCTCGCCACGGCCGTGAAGGTGCGCGGGCCGGTCGGCCGTCAATGCGAGCAGGGGCGCGCTGGCGCGTGCGGCCTCAATGATTGCGGGCCCGAGGTTGGCGACGGCCGTGCCTGAGGTGCAGCAAACGACTGCAGGGCGTCCGCTAGCCTGGCCCAGGCCGAGCGCAAAGTGGGCCGCCGAGCGTTCGTCCAGCACGCGATGTAGGGTCAGCAGTCCAGCCGATTCGAGTTCGGCCGCCGCTCGAATGAGCGGGGCATTGCGCGAGCCGGGGCTCATCACAAAATGTTTGAGCCCTCTCGCGCAAAGCCCTTCGACCAAAACCCGGGCGCTCTTCAAGCTCGCCCATTCAATCGCCTGGCCCTTATTGCCCTCTAGCATCTCGTCAATTGTTGCACCGCCTTCAAAACGCTGCGCGCCTTCAGTTCGGTTTCGCCCCACTCATTGGTAGGGTCTGAGCCACAAGTGATGCCGCCTCCCAG
>CALACF010000233.1 GCA_937890245.1 uncultured Flavobacteriales bacterium | reverse complement strand
TCCATACAACCGGCACAAGATGAGAACTCACAAGGTCCCTCCTCCATGAAGTTACAGGCAAAGGGCAAGTCGCACAAAGGCGAGGACATCAGCGCCACCTCAGGTCCATTTGTCGCGCCTTCCGGCATGTCGTAGGTACAGCCAAAGGTCAAGAACGAAGCCACATTGGGGTCGTAGTTGTTTGCTTCAGGATCGCCACAGCAGGTGTAGAAGTCACACATTGAGTCGTTCTGAATAATTGCATCGGGGTCGTAGTTGCAAGCAAAGAGGATCATACATCCGGCGCAGCTCTCGAACTCACATGAGCCGTCCTCAACATCCGCAGTCGGATCGAAGTTGCAGGCATTCGGAATCAAGCAACCGCCGTAGAGACAGGAGCCGTCTTCTACCACGGCGTCCTCGTCGTAGTTCGCAGCCGACGCATCGGTACATCCAGCGTAGATGCATGAGCCATTGTCGATTGTGGCACCCTCGTCGAAGTTGATTGCGGTATCGTCCGTGCAACCACGGCAAGAGAAGAAGTCACAGCTTTCGTCGTTGATGGTCGCATCGGGATTGTAGTTGCACGCGATCGAGTACATGCAGCCGGCGCAGCTCTCGTATTCACAGCTTCCATCGTCTTCGTTTGCCGAGGCCTCGAAATTGCAGGAGAACGGATCCGTACAGCCGGGGTACAAGCAGGAGCCGTCGTTGATCATGGCCTGCTCATCGTAGTTGCTGGCGTCGGGATAGGTGCAGCCCACGAAGATGCACGAGCCATCATCGATAGTGGCTTCCTCGTCGAAGTTCCAAGCGCCTTCGTCAGTACAACCACGGCAAGATGTGAACTCACATGAGCCGTCCTCGTCCGTCGCATTGACGTTGTAGTTACAGGCCGCTTCTATCGTACAGCCCGCGGTCTCGTCGCTGTCACAAATTCCGTCTTGGTCGATATCTGTCTCGCACGTACCTCCGCACACACCCAAAGCATCGAGTTGCTCACCATCGCAGTTGCAATCACCCGCTGGGATGTCCGCACAACCGCATTCATAGATGTCGCCTGGGCCGTTGCATACGCCGCAGTTGTCCAAGGTCCCGACGCAGTCATCTACGTTGTCGCAGATGCCGTCTTGGTCCAAATCCATTTCGCAGTCACCACCGCAATCGCCCAAGGCATCTAGCTGGTTTCCATCGCAATCGCAATCGTCCGCGGGCATTTCGTCACAACCGCAGTCGTATATCGCACCGGGCCCTCCGCACACGCCACAGGCGTCCGCCAAGATGCATGAACCGTCGTCGTCCGTCGCTGAGGCCGTGTAGTTGCAGGCGTCCACGTTTGTACAACCGGGGATCTCATCCTCGTTGCAAATCAAATCGCCGTCGTCGTCGTTCAAGCAATTGCCCTCGCAGTCCAAATTGTCCTCCGGGTACACACACAAGTCAGCAGCGCTACAGGTCGTGGCCACAGGCAAGGTGTACACGTCAAAGTCTCCGGGCACACCATCTGCAGACAGCACTTGCACGTTGACCAAGCCACCGAGGTCACCGTCCGTTGTGAATTGGCCCAAGAGCACGCGTCCACTGGCGTCTACATATCCGTTCGGGTCGCCATTGAAGATGAACCATGCGCCGCCCACAGCGTCGTTCATGATCAAGTCGCTGCCGGATACACCGTTACCTGGGTCGAACGCCAATCCCCAGTTCTGAGAGGGAGAAGAGACAGCCGATGCATCATTTTCTCCCGCTGAAGCGTCAGAAGGACCTGTCAGGCCGATGGTGATGTAACTGTCATATGCCAATTCAGGAAAGTTTGGAATCAACAGAGGGTTCGAGCTCGCTGCTGTCACACCACCCAGGGCGTGCTGATAGAAAGATGTTGTCGTCGTGATGCTCAATGGCTCCACAGAGTTTCCGAAAACTGAGGTTACAAAGTCCGTGTCAGGCGATGGGTGGAAGTACAACCTGTAGGTCGTCTGACCTGCCAATACACCCTCAGTGTGCGCAGCGAATACCTCGACCTCCATGCACGCGCCGTCGCCTGAATCCACGATCGGATCCACTGCGTTCTCGTCGTAGTTACAGGCCGTGGGATCGGTGCAACCGACTGTCTCCTCCGTGTCGCAGATGCCGTTGTTGTTTGCGTCCG
>CALACF010000232.1 GCA_937890245.1 uncultured Flavobacteriales bacterium | reverse complement strand
GGTATTCTTACCAATTATTAACAGAACTCCCTTGAATTTTGAGCAATTGTCCGCGCATTATCGGATTGGGATACACCGCCAGCGCCTTGTCAAATTCCCGCTCAGCCGCGATGCCGATGGTCCCGGGGTCGGTGTAGTCGTATTGACTACAATCGCTCGCGTAGTAGGGGCAAACCAGCGCACTGATGTACCCCGCAATGCCAGAGATGGTCACGTCGTAGTTGTTGCTACTTAACACGTGGGGCACGTGACCTGCGCCTTCAATTGTGACAAGGCAGTTGGGCAGGTTCAGGCTGTCAAGGGCAGCATGGATGGGGCCGCTGCCGTCCACGCTGGTTATATTGAATCCCAACAGGTCAATATCTCCTGAGCCGTAGGGCACCGTGTTGTCGCTGGTTCCATGCACCGAAATGACTGGCGTGATGTTTCCTGGTAAGGTGTTGGTACTAAATAATGCGCCTGAAATATTAAAAATCCCGAGGACTTCGGAGCTGAAGCCGGGGTTGCCAGAATTGCCTTCCAAGCCGCCGCCCAGTCCAGGCTGGGTTTGATCAATAATCTCGGGGAGCTCGGATTCCGAATCTATAAATACGTTGTGCAGCGCGATGAATCCACCAGCTGAACTACCGCCGAGTATGATCTTTTCAATGTCAATCCCGAAGGGATTTCCGTCTTCGATGGCAGACTTCCTGAAGTACCGCACCGCAGCTTTGCTGTCGTGGACGCCGCGCAACACGGCTTCGCTGAAGGACTCTTCTAATTCGAAAATATTGTCGATGCCCAGCCGATACTCAATGGACGCCACCACATAGCCCATCCGCGCAAAGTCCTGACACAGAGGAACGACATCGACGCCGTCTTTAGATCCCCCGATGAAAAAACCACCATGCGCGATGACGATCAAGGGGCGCTGGGTTTCGAGATCGCCGAGCGGTTGGTACAAATCCAAATGGAGGGTTTGCTCATCCAAATCGGCGTTGATGTTGGCACCGTAAGGCATGTCGTTGGCAACAGTGAAGTTGTCAAATGCAGTCGTGTAGCGGTAACGGATGTTGTCGCAGCCGGTTTGGCTTTGGGCGGAAAGCGCTGAAGCAACCAGGGCCAAGAAAATCAGGGAGAACCGGGGCATGTTCATTGGGTATTGGTGACCACTTTGTAGGTGGGATCTTCGTAGTGGTTCACTTCTATGATGGCGCCGGCGCGGTCCAGCAGTCGTCGGCAGTCACCCGAGATGTGTTTGAGGTGGACTTTTTTTCCAGCGGCTGCGTAGCGTGCCGTGACCTTGTTGATCGCCTCGATGGCTGACATGTCGGAGATTCGGCTTTCCTCAAAGTCGATGACGATGTGGTCGGGGTCGCCGTTGACGTCAAACTTTTCTGCGAAGGTGGTCGTGGAGCCAAAGAACAGTGGGCCGTACAACTGGTAGTGCTTCCAGCCATTTGCGTCCACGTGTTTCCGGGCGCGGATCCGCACGGCGTTGTCCCAGGCAAAAATCAGCGCTGCGATGATGACACCCGCCAATACAGCCAGGGCCAAGTTGTGGAGCAGGGCGGTGACGGCGGTTACGAGAATCATGATGATGACGTCCGAAGTTGGCATGCGACGGAAGGTGCGGAGGGAGGCCCATTCAAAGGTGCCGATTGCGACCATGATCATCAGACCTGTAAGGGCTGCCATGGGGAGCTTTTCGATGAGCGATGCGCCGAAAAGGATGAAAACCAGGAGCATGACGGCGGCTACGATGCCCGATAGGCGAGCGCGGGCACCGGACGAGACGTTGATGAGCGATTGGCCAATCATGGCGCATCCGCCCATGCCGCTGAACATGCCAGAGAGGATGTTCGCCGTGCCTTGGGCGACACATTCTCGGTTGCCTCGGCCCCGCGTTTGGGTCAGCTCATCGATGATGTTCAACGTCAAAAGGCTCTCGATGAGTCCCACGCCTGCGACCACAACTGCGTAGGGAAACACGGTGCGCAGCATGTCCATGTCGAAGGGCAATGAGGGCAGGTGAAAAGGCGGGAATCCGCCGCTGATCGACGCAAGGTCGCCTACGGTTTTGGTGTCGATTCCGAAGGCTGCGACCACGCCGAAGACGACGAGGATGGCTGTGAGTCCTGCTGGGACGGCCTTGGTGAGGCGCGGCAAGAAGGCGATGATGGCCATGGAAATGAGGACGAGCCCGCCAAATATGCCGAGTGCTGAGCCGGAGAGCCAGTCGCCCGTGTCGGTTTTGAACTGGCTTATTTGAGAGCCTCCAATGATGATGGCCAATCCATTGACGAATCCGAAGATGACCGGTTGGGGTACAAGGCGCATGAGTTTTCCGAGGCGGAAAAATCCTGCTGCGAGTTGCAGAAACCCAGCCATGATGACGGCTGCAAAGACGTATTCAACGCCGTGGCTGAGGGCCAGGGGAGCGATGATGACGGCGATTGCGCCGGTCGCGCCTGAGATCATGCCCGGGCGACCGCCCATCACGGCGGCCACGAGGCCCACGACGAATGCTGCGTACAGTCCAGTGAGCGGGCTCAGTCCAGCGATCAGCGCGAAGGCTACCGCTTCTGGGATCAGCGCCATGGCGACGGTCAAGCCACTGAGGACTTCCAGCTTGTAATCAACGGTTTGACGGAAGTCAAATAAGTTCAGGAGTCGGGTCATGCGGCTGCAAAAGTACAAACAATGTTTATCTCTTGATTTCCTGACTTCATCTCCGATAAAATGCCCTTCGTCTATTGGCCCCGATTTGGCCGA
>CALACF010000231.1 GCA_937890245.1 uncultured Flavobacteriales bacterium | reverse complement strand
TGGGCCATTTCCACCATGATCGCCATTGAGGCGAGCGACTGCTCGGCCACTTCAAGCGGCGCCTCCATGGCGTCGAGCGTTGCGGCTTGGATGGCAGCATGCCGCGCCGCCTTCTGCGCGTCGTTCCCCTTTGGCAGGCCGTAAGCAGCCATGATGCCTTCGAAGGCCGCTGTGTCTTCGTCGACCAGGGCGATCAGTCTATTTTGGAATGCCAATCCGCGTTCGGCAACCTCTGAAAATGCTTCCCAACGGTCATCCCAACCGCGCTTGTGCGCAGATAAATTGGCCACCATCGCACCCAAGGACACGCCCAGGGCGCCGACGTAAGCAGAGATAGACCCGCCGCCCGGAGCAGGCGATTCAGAGGATGTTTCTTCGGCAAAGGCACGAAGGTCCATGCTCACAAGTGGGGAGCTGCCGGATGAACGCAGCAGGTATTCGATCACGCGCTTCTCGGGATCGAAGGGCGTGAGCTCGTCAAGGCCCAAGGTGCGCACTGCGATTTTTACTTTTTCCGATTCGGAAATCCCGAGCGAGCGCTCCTGTTTGCGCAAGTAGTGATCGGCGGCATCTGTGAGGACACACAAGGGCACGAGGCCTACAACTTCAGATCCCGTCACCCGCAAGCCCCGGGCCTGGGCCCGGTCGCTGGCTGCATCAAAGGCGACGTGCACCGGGGTGATATTGATGTTCGTGAGGTTGAGCGAGAGCTGGGCCACGCCGTACTCCGGGATGAACCAACCGATGCCCTTGACCGACTTGAGCAAGCCTGGATCGCGGATTGGTTCGCCCGCCGCGTCTTTCACAACAGGGCCGGACACGCCGCCATCGCGGCGGATGCGCCCCGCCTCGCGGATGTCGAATGCCACGGCGTTTGCCCGGCGGCTTGACGTGGTGTTCAGGTTGATGTTGTAGGCGACGAGGAAGTCGCGGGCGCCGATTGCGGTTGCGCCTGTTTTACGGGCGCTTGCGTTGAAGGCTGCAGGGCCGAAATCGGGGCGCATCGCCGGGTCTGACAATTTTTCGAGCCCCTCGTATTCTCCCTTGCGGCAGTAGGCCAAGTTCTTGCGGGCCGGTTCGCGCGCTGCCTCCTCGTAGAAGTAGCCAGGGATGCCGAGCTCCTCTCCTACGCGTTGGCCCAAAGCGTGGGCGCAGGCGATGCAATCGTCCATGGTGACGCCCGCAACGGGGACGAATGGGCAGACATCGGTGGCGCCCATGCGCGGATGCTCGCCCGATTGCTTGGACATGTCGATGAGTTCTGCCGCCTTGGAGATCAGCCGAAAAGCTGCTTCGCCGATCACTTCTGGCGCCCCGACAAAGGTGATCACCGTGCGGTTGGTTGCCGCGCCGGGATCCACGTCGAGCAGGCGAACGCCCTCAACGGTTTCTACAGTTTGGGCAATGGCGTCGATGATGGCGCGGTCGCGGCCCTCACTGATGTTGGGGACGCATTCGATGAGGCGGGTGGTGGCCATGGATCTGGGGTTTGTAGGGCGGTTTGCAGGCTGGAAATAGCGCCGCAAATTTACGCCCTGAAATCATGTGAGCCAACGCCCGCGGATCATCACTTCGTCGACAACAGGATCGCCAAAAGCGTACATCATTTCGTCCACTGAAGAGAGGGGGCGCGTGATGACCAGGCTGGCCTCGGCGCCTGGCGAAAGGTGGCCCACCTGGCCGCTGAAATCCATGGCTGCCGCACCGTTCAAGGTGGTGGCCGCTAGCGATTCGATGGGCAGCAGCCCCATGCGCAGGCTCCCCATGGCCGCCGCCAAATGCATATTCAAGCAGGGGGCGGATCCGGGGTTGTGGTCGGTTGCTATGGCCAATGGAAGTCCTGCATCCACAAGCGTTCTCGCCGGCGTGTACGGCAGATCCAAGAAGAGCGAGCACAAAGGCAGGGCCACCGGAATCGTAGCGCCACCCGCCGCTGG
>CALACF010000230.1 GCA_937890245.1 uncultured Flavobacteriales bacterium | reverse complement strand
CGATGCCGCTATGGTAGCCATGTCCACAGTAGTTGTAGAAGGATCCGCCTTTGTTGACGAGCTCGCTCATGTCATTGGCGTTGGGACTGCCAGCAACATCCGAAGTTCCATCTGTACTTACCGACTCGCTGCTCTGGTCGCCGTCATAGAGCTCCCACACCTCCGTGAAACTGTAGGCGAGCAACTGGTCCTTGATACCGTTCATCTGTTGCCAATCAGCTTGCCCATCGTCGCCAATTCCCTCGCCCTCATTCGAGCCAATTCCTACCGCAGTGGTGAACCAATCCTCTCCCAGGTACGGGTTCTTTTCGTACTCGAGCGTACGAGAAACCACCGACGCCATTTCCGTCACGTTGTGTGTCAGCAGGCGGCCGACGAAGAATTCTGGATAGTGGTCGTTGCCTTCCACGAACGCGTAACACGGGTCGCAGAAACCGCTGCCCCCGCCGTTGACCACGAGCTCAGAGGGCACTTGGTCCTCGTCCCCTGCGATGATTACGTGGGTCAATCCGTTGTTCATGTACTGGTCGGCGAGATAGGCTTTGATCTGATCGACGCTGCCGCCGAGATCAGCTGCATACACGACCTCTGTCTCGAAGCCTTTCTCAATTTTCCATTGCACGAGCGGTGCCAAAACGTCGTCGTACATCGGGTCCGTGATCACAATGACCTTGCCGAATTCCTCGATGTAATCGTAGCGTTCATCTGAGGTGCCTGCGTTGAGGAATCGACGTTGCAGGGCGTCTTGCATCTCCGCTGTGTTCCGTGCTACTGCTCCTGAAGCCAATTGATTGGCAGATGGCCCATCGGTGTTAAAAACGCGAACAGTGACCGATTGTAGCACGCGCAAAACCCGCTGAACGGGGTTGTATTGAAATGGGAAGACCCGCACGGTTTGACCGCGCATTCCGCGTTGCACAAAAGGCTGGGCCAACACGGCCAAATTCGCTGGGAAAAATGCGTCATCGGCGTACATCGCAGCCGGCACACGCTCAACTTCAGACGGGTCAACGTTGCGGTACAGATTGCCCTGAGAAGGCGCAACATCAATGTCCGTGTACTCGACAAAAATGACGTCCACCACCTCTACATCGGTTGCAGACTGAGGATCGATCAACAACGTTGCACTAACGGACGACAGATCAGGGTGACCCGCCTTGAGCAGGCGATGGTCTCCTTGCACGCTAGGCACTAAGGCCTCACCCTCAGCCGTCTGCACAAGATCAAACGAAGGATCACTGAACGCGAATTCAACGACGGTCCCCTGTGGGCCATCTTGAATCATTGTGGCAATCGCCGAATTTTGCTGGGCTACAACGGACGCTTGAAAGGCGCAAATAATCATGATGGCTGATAACATCAATCCGCTGAGTAAACGATAAGACATGGGGGAGTGAATCTTGGTTGGTGGTTTACAGGCCCGTCAAAGGCAAAAGAAGAAGTCGTTGTGCACCTGTCAAATCTACTGGCTCTGTTTTGCTGGATCGCACAAGTATCAGCATTTGTGGCGTTCCGGTTTGGAAAGGTTCCAAATTCAACGAGCCACCTTGCAAGCGCTCCGTAGCCAAAAGACGGCCGTTGGCATCAAAGAGCTGTACGCTGGCGTTTTGATCCTGGACGCCGGTCCAGCGAATTTCGTTTCGCGCGGGATTAGGCGCCCAATGGCCCACAACCTGAGACGCGTGCACTGGCGCGAATTCCAGCTGGTCCACTCCCACCACGAGTACGTCCATGTCAAAGTAGAGGTCTTGTTTGGCATCGAGATTTCCCTCGGGATAAATCCAGAAATGCCAAAACCCATGTCCGGCAATCTGCAATGGATTGACCAGAAGTTTGAGGTAACCTTGCGCGCCCGGGGCGGCGGGAATCATGGTCGCAGAATTGGGGATGCCGTCGTAACATTCGCCAAGGTCACACAGGTTGACATCCCAGCCCCCGGTGAAGGTCGACTCGATGGAGCGCCAGGTAAAGGCGACGGAATCGGCCGCTTCGTTGACGGCGTCAATCTGAAGAATGGTGATGGTCGAATCGGCAGGCGCGCTGACGACCAAGGAGTCGGTCGGCGTCAGCGAGAATTGGGCCTGGACGCCTGTGATGGACAGGGCGAGCACTGCAGGGAAAAGCAGGAAAGAGTAGAAAAGTTTACAAATACTGCGTGACATCGGCTGCAAGATACAGCTGTAAAAAAGGGAAGCACCTGCCGTTGCAGGTGCTTCTCTACGATTCACAACTGTGGTCGCCTCCAGAACATGTTGGAGGGCCTGTTGACCACGGCATCAAGATACGAAGTTCATTTCAATTGACCAGCGCATAACCTCAATTAATCTTCTGTTACGGATCTTTTGTCAGCCCATACTGCTATTTCGTCTACAAGTAGCGCCACTTCATCCGGAGGCAAATTTTCTCCAGTCTTCGCCCTTCGTTCCATCGAGAGGCAGCGACCATATGCGTCCTGCAAATTGACCATCGCTAGCGAGGGCTTGATTTTGTGCAAGGCTTGGTGCTGCATTTTCGGGCTGTTTTCAGCGACAGAAGATTCGATTTCCTTGCGCAGTTGAGGCCAACCATTTCGGAAGACGACTTGCAGCTCCGCCCACAATTCCTCGTCGCCCTCACACATTGTATGGACTGGATGTTCGGGGCTACGAACCAAATCTGGGCGCAGCTCTTCAGCCCCCCCCTCCAAGGCCACGCGCATTTTGTTCGACAGGTCGTCTGGGGTGTATGGCTTGCGGATGTGGTCGTCCATACCGGCCAGCATCGCCGCTTGGATGTCGTGGTCAAAATCGAAGGCGCTGAGGCCGATGATGCACGCCGTGCGGGCGCCCCGATCCGCTTCGATGGCCCTGATCTTTCGCGTTGCTTCGAGTCCGTCGCATTCGGGCATCTGAACATCCATGAGTACGAGGTCCCATTTTGAATTGGCATAAGCTTCAATCGCCAAAAGCCCGTTTTCAACCACTTCATACTGCACACCCCAACGCTGCATCAAGCGCGTTATGTAACGGGCGTTGAATGGATTATCCTCAGCAATTAGAACGCGAATGCCGTTGAAATCGGGGGGCGCTGAACGCTGCGAAACGGGCTGCTTTTTCGGTTCATGTATGACGAGGTCAACTTCGAACAAGCTGCCCTCACCCTCTTGGCTCTTCACCGAGACGTGGCCGCCGTGGATTTCCGCGAGCTCACGCACGATGGAAAGG
>CALACF010000229.1 GCA_937890245.1 uncultured Flavobacteriales bacterium | reverse complement strand
GTCTTCCGACGGCCAAAGCGCTCCGAGCTACAGCCGCGACGAGGACGAGATTTACATCATCCCCGTGGTATTCCACGTGTTCCACGACGATGGCGTGGAGGACATCGATGAATCGCAGATCCTCGACGCGATCTCTATTTTGAACCGGGACTTCCGCAAGCTCAACGCGGACACCTCGCAGATTGTGGCCGGATTTGCCGACCTGGCAGGCGACGCATTCATCGAGTTCCGGCTCGCCCGGCGCGACCCCCAAGGCAACTGCCACCGCGGCGTCACACGCACCCAAAGCGACTTGACGTTCGAGGGGTCCAAGGAGGAGATGTCCAATCTGATTCACTGGCCAAGAGATGGTTACATGAATATATACGTCTGCAATTATGCGGCGGGCGCAGCGGGATACACAAACCTGCCCTCGAACTGGGGCGCGTCAAGCGATGGCATCGTGATCCGTTATGATTACGTGGGTTCGATCGGCGAAAGCAGCAACTACCGCAGTCGGACGCTCACCCATGAGGTCGGGCATTGGCTGAATTTGCGGCATGTCTGGGGCGGGACGAACAATCCAGCCCTCCCTGAAAATTGCGACGAGGATGACGGCGTTAGCGATACGCCGTTGTGCGAAGGAAGCGCAGTGGGCGTTTGCAATTTGGATCTCACGACTTGCGGCTCGCTTGACAACGTGCAGAACTACATGGACTACGCCTACTGCCCGCGGATGTTCACCAGCGGCCAGGGCCTGCGGATGCGCGACGCCTTGAATTCCTCTGTGGGCGACCGCAATGACCTCTGGACGGATGCCAATCTACAAGCGACCGGTGTACTCGAAGCGGACATGGTTTGCCAAGCGCATTTCACACCGGATGCAACAATTATTTGCGCGGGTCAGAGCGTGGTCTTTACTGATGAGAGCTTCTGGGGCGTTGCGCATTGGGCTTGGAACTTTGGCGACGGCGCAGAAATTTCGGGGGATGATGCCGAGGCGTTTCAGCATCCTGAACATCTCTTTGAGACGCCCGGAACGTACGCGGTTGAACTCACTGTGACCGATGCCGAGGGCGGCCAAGCCACCACCGCAAACTCACTGATCACAGTCTTGGATCAAGGCGTGATGGGCACAGCCTTCACCGAGGGTTGGGAACAGGCATCGGGCGCTGACTTGGGCCCAGACTGGTCCGTTGTAAACCCCGATGATTGGTGGGCTTGGCAGGTGACTTCATCGACGGGCTTCGAGAGCACCCGGTCGGTCCGCCTGAACAACCGCAACAACAACGAGCTGGGCGAGCTCGACGATTTTATTTCCTCGACCATCGACGCTTCGGCCCTCGCCGAGGTCGTGATTTCGTACAAGTACGCCTTCTGCCAGATGTATGCCTCGGACGAAACGGACGACCGTTTGAAGTTGTATGTGAGCGAGAATTGCGGTGAAAATTGGCATTTGCGCGAATACCACCGCGGCTGGACGGACTTGCCGACGGCTCCGGCCCAAAGCTCGCCGTTTGTTCCGAATGACGACCAGTGGGTGGGCCACACGGAGGTGGTTGACAACCCCGATTGGATGTCAGGTAATTTCCGCATCCGCTTCAGTTTCGAGGCGCGCGGGGGCAACAATATTTTCCTGGACAACATCAACGTGTACGGAATTGACACACTCGGCAATGTGATTGGGATCAACGAGTTGGATATGGAAACATCATCCACCCCCAAGCTTTCTCTCTATCCCAATCCCACCCGCCAGTCCGTTGAAGTCCTGGTCGATCTATCACGCTCCCAAGCAGTGCGCGTTTGCGCATACGACGCCTTGGGCCGCCTGCTCGAAGTGCTTCACGACGGCACGTTGCCGGCGGGCCGGCAGCATTTGCAGTGGTCGGGCCCCGCGGAATTGTCCGCAGGAACGTACTGGATTTCGGTGGAAACGGCCGGCGCGCGTCAGGTGCTGCCGCTGGTTGTCCAGCCAAACTAATCTGCCCAGCGGTATCGAGCGCTTCAGCTTACTCGCTCGAGAACTCTTGCAGCCACTTGCGGTAGGCTCCAAACAGATTCGAGCGCGAAACGAAACCTACGTAGCGGCCCTGCTCAGTGACGGGCAAGTTCCACGCGCGGGATTTATCAAACTTGGCCATCACACCATCCATGCGGTCGGCCAAGTCGATGGTGTCGGCTGGCAATACCATCAGGTCGCGCACCTGCGTGGTTTCGTATTTGCTTCGGTCGAACATGACGCTGCGCACCTCTTCAAGCGGCACGATGCCCAATAGTTCGCCCCGGTCGTTGAGTACCGGGTGAATATTCCGACGGCTGCGAGAGATCGCTTTGACGAGCTCGCCCAAGGTCTGGTCTGGGTGCACGGCCTCGAAATCATTTTCGACCACCTCGCGAAGCTTCATCAAAGTCAGCACAGCCTTGTCCTTGTCGTGGGTGATCAATTCGCCCCGGTCGGCGAGCTCTTGGGTGTAGATCGAGTTGTTGCGGAGCAGCTTGGCCGTTTGAAATGCGATCGCAGACGTCAGCATCAGGGGTATGAACAAGTCGTAGCCGCCGCTCACTTCAGCGGCCAAAAAGATGGCGGTCAGCGGCGCCCGAAGGATGCCGGCCATCAGCCCTGCCATCCCTGCCAGCACGAAATGTCCTTCGTTCAAATGCAGCCCGGGCCAAATCAAATCCGAGCCGGCGATATACGTCGTGCCCATCAACGCGCCGCAAAACAGCGCAGGCGCAAAAATTCCGCCGACCCCGCCAGCGCCTACAGTGAGTCCGGTCAGCGCGGGCTTCAACAACCAAAGCACCGTCGCCATAGCGAGCAATTTGTACGTCGGATGGGCCAGGAGCCCGATCGATTCGAGCGAACCAAGTGATCCGGCCGCGTCCAATCCGCGCGTCTCTCCCCGCAACAAGGCATTGATCCACTCAAAGCCCTCGCCGTACAGGGCGGGGAACAAAAGCACCGCTCCGCCAATGGCCGCGCCAGCCAGGGCAATGCGCACGCCTTTGTGGCGCGGCAACTGGACGAGCGAGCTCGCCCCGCGATAAACCCCGGCAAAGAACACGGAACCCAATCCGCAAAGAATCCCGAACGGCACATAGGCCAGCACCGTGCCATCCCAGGCGCTCAGCATACGCCCGGCGTTGATCAACTCCTCGGGGTCGATAAACAGGGACGTCGTCAGCAGAGCGGAAAGCGAGGCGACCAACAATGGCATCAAGCTCCCCGTCGTCAAATCGATCATGATCACCTCGACGGCAAACACGATGGCTGCCAGCGGTGCTTTGAAAATGGCTGCCAGCGATGCGGTCGCCGCACACCCGATTAAAACCAAGCGGTGTCGGTAGTCCAGCTTGAAAAGATCACCGAGGTTCGATCCCACTGCAGCACTGCTTTGCACAGCAGGGGCCTCCAGTCCCGCACTACCTCCAAAGCCCACCGTCAGGATCGACGTCAACACAGGCGAAAGCATCGTGGGACGTGCCAGCCGCGCCCTGCGCTTCGAAATCGCATGCAAGGTCGCAGGGATGCCCGTCCCCGGGTGTTTGCGCTGCAGTACGAAGCGCACCAGCAACCAAGTCAGCACCAGTCCAGTGGTCGGAAGAATCCATGCCGGCACGCCGTCAACGTGTTGCGCCCCCCGGATCCAGGCCACCCCATTTTTCAAGACCACTGCAATGAGACCGGACAATACCCCCGTAACGGCGGCCAGGACCAAGACCAAATTGGCCGTCCCCAAATACCCGACCAGATGCCGAATCAACTGCCGGAGCGAAACCCGAAGTGCTGTCGCTTTCACTGTCGCCTTCATAATCGTATACGAACTCCGATGACCATCACGTCGTCTACCTGCTCCTCGTCGGTTGCCTCCATCCAGCTTATTAACGTTTTCATCAAGCGTTCATGCTGCTCGTCGACTGGCATCGGCGCCACTTCCTGCAATAGGTCACGGAAGCGCTTGCGCATAAATTTGCGGCCTTTGGGCCCGCCGAATTGGTCTACGAATCCGTCGGTTGCGGCGTAGACCATGTCGCCTTCTTGCAGATCGTACTTCTGCACGTTGTACCGGAAGCTGCCGGGCTGAAAGGAGCCGATGGCTTGTTTGTCAGGGCGCAACTGTATGACATCTCCGTCGCGCACGATGTAGCCTGCGGAGTTTGCACCGGCGTATTCGAGCACGCGGTCCTCCAGGTTGATCGAGAACATCCCGACATCCATCCCGTCTGGAACGCGGTCCGCCGCTTCGGTGTTCACGTCCTGACCCAGGGCCTCCCGGCCGAGCTGGTTGAGCCGGTCTAAAATCTTGTGCGGTGCGGTATATACCTTGCAAATGTGTCCCAAAGCACTGTGTCCCAGCAGGCTCATAAATGCGCCCGGCACGCCGTGCCCTGTGCAGTCCACCGCGCCAAACATCCGCCAAGCGCCCAGCTTGTGGAACCATGGAAAGTCGCCACTGACCCCGTCCCGCGGCATGTACATAACGAAATGTCGATCGAACAACCTGCGCCGGTCCGCTGCAATGGGGAAAATCGCCCCTTGGATCCGCTTCGCGTAGTCGATGCTGTCCGTCAAATCCGTGTACAAGCGGTTGATTTCATGGGTCCTGTCCTTGACCTTGTCTTCCATCGACTGCTCGTACTCCGAGAGCGAATCGCGCATCTGCAACAGCGTCTGCCCTAGCACATCGTCCTCGCTTAGGGGCTCGTATTCAGCGTCAAACTGCCCTTCTCCCACAGCGGATGTAAATTCTCTGGTGCTCCGCAATCCATCGGCCAGTCTGTCGAGGGCCCTTGCCATTTCACCGATTTCATCGCCGCTATGCTCAACCGGAAATTCGCGGTCGACCCCGCGGCTTAAGTACAGCAAGCGCGACCGCAAGCGCTTGACGGGCCGACGAATAGAGCGCGTCACACCGAAGGCTATAAGCAGTCCCAGCACGAGCACCGCCAACGCAATCCGCCGCACCAAGTCCCCCAATCGCGTACTCTGGCTCTCAATTCGCCGATCAATGCCCTCCGCCTCACGCCGCAAATCTGACTGCAAATCACCGAGCAAGCCCCTTGCGGCTGCAATGTCACGCTGGATATCGCCGCCCGCAGAACTTGGGCTTTCGAGCAATTCTTGCCCTTCGATGAACTTCTCGAAATCAGCCATCGGGTCGGCATCACGCGGCAAAATCACCTGCAGCAATTCGACGCGTTCATTCAATGCCAACAGCCGCGAGGCCAACTCGCCATGGGCCGCCCGACGGGACGAGTCCTCCGCCAAATGCAAGGCCCCGAGCGCGTCGACTGCGGGTGCAATGCGAGATTGGTCTCGGTCCAAGCCTTCATGGGCTGTCAAGCGCACCGAAGGATTTCGGACCCGCGCAATAAGCTGAGCGTAGAGCTGAATTTCGGCAAGGTCCAAGTCGATTTGTACGGCGTGGCCCAGCGCCAAGTCCAAGCGTCCCGACCGCTCCAAGAGCGCGTTGTGCTCGCCAACGGTTCGCGCCGTCAGTGTGAAAAGCAGGGCCACAGCGGCAATGAACAGCCCGAAGCCGCCAAATATTCGCGCGCCAATGCCCCGGTACCAACGCATGCAGATCAGTTGCGTTTGAGTTCCTGTAAATGGGCGTTGCACCAAGCCGCGTCCTCTCGGTGGTCAAGGGCTTCAGCCACCGTGCCCAAGGCGTGAATAGCGCCCTCGTCTTCAACGCGCAAATCCACGGCCCGCCACATCAAATGCCTCGACCGATCCCACAAATCTGCGGCCACCGCATGCCACCGGTCTTCGGCATCCAGATCGTAATCTGGCCCATGCCGATACAAATGCACCCCTCGATTGTAGGTGTGGACCGCTACGTTATACCAAGAGGTAAAGGCATCAGGGCCTGCCTTTGCCGCGCGGATGTACAGTTCGACGCCGAGCTCAAATTCTTGGGCGCCGCCCAAGGGCTCCGCTTCAGGCCTCGAAGCAGTCATCGCATTCTCGGCCAAGTTCTGAAGTAGCAACACCTCCGTGTTGCGGTCCCGAAAGCCGGGATCCAAGATCGCCTCCACTTCCACGTAATGCCCAAAGTGCCGCAGCGCGAGTGGCTCTTCGCCGGCCTGGATGTCGGCCGCACTGCGCTGGGCATCTACCAAGTAAGTTTGTGCCAAGTAGGCCGCCAGTGGTTCGATCTGCAATTCGAGTGCATCGTTCATCCCCATGGACGCGCTCCGCTTCAAGGCCTCGACTGCCGCCACACGGTGGGGCGAATCGTCGCGCAGGTCGTCCATTTGAACGTAGACCTCCTTGTGTATGAAGGCCTTGACAAACCAAGCGTAGCCGCTCGCCGCGCCGGGCGTGGCCAGCGCCTTGTCGATGGCCAGCAGCGCGGCGGTCAGGTCGCCATTTTGACAAAGCGTCGCAGCTTGCTCAACGGCGGGGTGGGATTGGGATAAAAGCCCAGAAATAGGGGCCAGCATCGCGAGCGCCAAGGCAAGGGCTGCGGCGGCGGTCCGGGGGAAGGAGGCGGTGTGATTGTCCATATCCATAACGGGCTTTTATTCGGTCACTTCTGGGCAGGTTCGAGATTCAAAAATGGGCGGCAGGGCCAAGCCGATGGCGTCGAGTGCCGTGCGGTCGACTTCGAGGCAGAGGCCAGGGGCTTGGTCGGCGGACTTGCGGTGGCGCCGGAAATCGATGACTTCAGGCGCGTCCGTCCAAGCGTCGCTGACGACCAGGCCATTGCGTGGCGCGCCAGCCGATTTTCCTGTGGCATGCCAATTCAAAGCGGCCGTTCGACATACGCGGCGGTCATCTCCATCGCCAGAGAGAAACAAGATTTGAAAGTCACCCTGGTGCTCAGACAGCTCTCCAGCCTCTAACTGCACCACGGAGATCGGGCGGCCGGCGATGCTTCGCCCGACGTACCGCTCTTCAAGTTGCTCGCCCAAGGCCTTCCAGCCGACGATGCCAATTTCAAACGGCGCTTCTGACGGCCCCCACTTTATTTCATGCGCCAAATGGTAGAGATAACGGCTGTACTTGATGGCCCACACGTCCGTGCGGTCGATCTCCGGATCGCCCAAAGCCCCAGTGGGAGCTTCGCCTTGTGGGCCGGTTTCGCCCTGTGCCTGCACTTCCGGCCACCACGTTTCATTCGAGCGCATCCCCAACAGGGACAGCACAATCAGCAGCGCGTAGGCCACTTGAGAAACGGGTTGCGGTCGTTGCATTTTTCGCAGAATCAGGCTGCGCTGCTGTCCTGTGGGAGAAAGGTTCCGAGGTCGCGATCGAATAGGTACAGGCCAGCCGTATCCGTGCCGATCATGTTCAACTTGTCCAAGATCGTGCGCGCCAAGGCCTCTTCCTCAATCTGCTCAGCGACATACCATTGCATGAAATGGTGCGTCGTATAATCCTTCACTTGGAGGCACAAATCCACCACCTTGTGGATGCTTTCCGTCACACCGGTTTCGTGGGCCAATAGATTTTCGAAGATCTCGTGCAAACCTGAGAACTTATTCTTTGGCGCTGGAAGCGCTGGAATCACCGAATTTCCACCCCGTTCGTTGATGAAGCGAACGAGCTTGAGCATGTGCTGGCGCTCCTCATCGCTGTGGCGAAACAGGAACTCTGCGGTTCCGTTAAGTCCATGGTTTTCAGACCAAGAGGCCATAGATAGGTAGAACTGGGAGGATTGGGCTTCGAGCTTCACTTGCAGGTTCAGCGCGGCGGCGATCTTTTCGTTGAGCATGGTGCTAAGTTGGCCAATCCACTGCAAACATCGGCTGTACCCTGCCGCTAACTTTTTCACTCACTTATGGCCCGTCCCGCCCAAGCCGATTTGACATAAGTTAGGTGCAGATGTTGGTCCACTAGAGCCCTTGGCGGAATTGGTCATGTCTAAGATGCATAGACCCCCCAAAATGTGACATAGACGTAGCTAATCCTGCCAAGCCCTTTACGGACAAGACATTTCCGAGGCGATTATGTCAAGCAAAGCGCCCGGCCTGCACCGTCCTGGGCAAGGGCGTTCCCGTCAGAATATTGTCGAGCAAGGCCGCTGCCCAACGCGGAGCGATCAAGACGCCCCGGGTGCCCAGTCCGTTGAAAACATACCGCCCAGGCCCGATCTGTCCGACCACGGGCCGCCGATCACGTGCCACAGGGCGCAGGCCCACGCTGTGTGCCACAACCTCGAAATCAGTGCGCACAGCGGGCCATGCCACTTCCATTTTCTCGAGCAGTGTTTCGCGCACCGCGGCTGAAATTTCGAGCGCGTCGTTGTTCCAATCGTAGCTCGCGCCCAACTTGAACAAGCCGCCGCCAACGGGCAACAGCCATTTTCCACAGTTGAGTGTCGCATCGGGCCCGGCAGCGCCCTTGAGCGTCAGGACTTCGCCTTGGTAGGCGGCGACCTCCAAATGTGCGAGGCCAGTGTCTTCACGAACTGCGACGCCGCGGCAATCTACGCGTACGTCAAAATCATGCACCCCGCCGGACGCTTCGAAGTCGGCGAGGTCGACAGCTACAAAGTTGGCATCAACATCGGAACGCTGCAAATGCAACCGCCACGCGTCGAGAAGCAGCGGAAGATTGACCCAGCCCGCGTCTTCGACAACGCCGATGCCATGAGGGGCCATCACGCCTTCGGGCGCAGGGATGACGGGGCCCATCATGGGATTGGTCTGTGCCTTGACGCGCCAGTCGACCGCGACTTCGGCGTTGGGCAAAACCTTCCACATGGGGGTGGGGTGGAGGACTGTGATGCCCAGGAGCACCTCCATTGCGCCGATCGTTTCGCGCATGGTTTCCAGGTGAACTTCAGCGTCCCATGTGGGG
>CALACF010000228.1 GCA_937890245.1 uncultured Flavobacteriales bacterium | reverse complement strand
CGCCTGGGCGGCATTGCCGTGGCACCAGCGCGCGAGCATCTTCATAAAGGCTGCCGAATTGTTGGCAGGACCATTCCGTCAGCGCATGAATGCCGCCACCATGTTGGCACAGAGCAAAAATGCTTTTCAGGCAGAGATTGACGCCGCGTGTGAAATGATCGACTTTTTCAGGATGAATGTGGCCTTTATGCAGCAAGTGTATGAAGATCAACCCGACTCGGCCAGCGGCATTTGGAACCGCTTAGAGTACCGACCGCTTGAAGGATTTGTGTTCGCCATTTCGCCGTTCAACTTCACCTCTATTGCCGCCAATCTCCCAGCTTCGGCTGCGATGATGGGCAATGTGGTAGTGTGGAAGCCGCGAGAGAGCCAGATCTATTCAGCACAAGTAGTGATGGAGCTTTTCCAGGCAGCAGGCTTGCCGGATGGTGTGATCAACATGATTACTGTCGACGGGCCAGTGGCTGGTGATGTGGTGTTTAACCACCGCGATTTTGCTGGATTGCACTTTACGGGATCTACGTCGGTCTTCCGTCAACTGTGGAAGCAGATAGGCAACAACATTGAAAAATACCGCAGCTTTCCTCGCATCGTTGGGGAAACTGGTGGAAAGGATTTTATCGTCGCTCACAAAAGCGCTGTTGCGGCCGAAGTGGCCACGGCCATTACACGCGGCTCGTTTGAGTTCCAAGGGCAGAAGTGCTCCGCGGCATCACGAGTTTATGTGCCAAGCAATCTTTGGCCAGCTATAAAGGCGCAAGTGGTGGCGGATGTAAAGTCGTTTAAGATGGGGGCACCCGACGATTTTAGCAACTTCATCAATGCGGTTATCGACAAGCCCTCATTCGACCGGATTACGGGTTATATCGACTATATCAAGACTCAGGACGATGCCGAGATCATTGCCGGAGGAAATTATGATGGGTCGGTTGGTTATTTTGTGGAGCCTACGGTGGTGGTCACTACCAATCCAAAGTTCCGTACGATGTGTGAGGAGATCTTTGGTCCAGTGATAACGATTTATGTGTATGACGAGAACGACTATGCGGCCATGTTGGAGTTAGTAGACGGCACGTCGGACTACGCGCTTACAGGTGCAATTTTCAGCGGCGACCGCTATGCGATTGAGCAGGCTTGTAAGGCCTTGGAAAATGCGGCGGGAAATTTCTATATCAACGACAAGCCCACGGGTGCGGTGGTTGGCCAGCAGCCTTTCGGAGGCGCGCGAGGCTCAGGAACCAACGACAAGGCAGGCTCATTTATGAACCTCCTACGCTGGGTAAGCCCACGAACAATCAAGGAAACATTTGTCCCCGCGACGGATTACCGCTACCCTTTCTTGGGATAAGCGAAACACACTATGAAATGAAAAGCCCAGTCAGTTGATTGGGCTTTTTTGGCGGGGGGGGGTGCACTTACGTTGCTGTATGGACCACCTCACTCCTGCGCGATTGTATCGTGAGTCTTCCGTGGTCTGTCCAC
>CALACF010000227.1 GCA_937890245.1 uncultured Flavobacteriales bacterium | reverse complement strand
CCCTCGCGAAGCTGGGTTACGAGCAAGCTGAGATCCGAGGGATTCTTGAATACATCGAGGAGAACGACACGATTGAGAGTGCTCCGGGTTTCCGTGCGAAGGACCTCCCTGTCTTCGACTGCGCCTTCCAGGCAGCGAAAGGCACACGCAGCATCCCCCACACGGGCCATCTCAGGATGATGGCGGCGGCCCAGCCCTTCATCAGCGGCGCCATATCGAAGACGGTAAATCTCCCGAATACGTGCTCAATCGAGGATGTCCGTGAGGCTTACATCATGGCGTGGAAGCTCAAGCTCAAGTGCGTCGCCGTCTACCGGGATGGCTCTAAGCGCTCGCAGCCGTTGAACACGTCCAAGGATTCCGCGAGTGGCGCTATGCCCGAGGAGGAGATGAAATCCCACCTCAGGGCCAGCGGATACGAGGTGGTCGACAAAGAATTCATCAAGGACAAGGAAGAGGAGGTTGCGATGCTCAGGGCTGAAGTAGCGGCTGTCGCCTCCGCCCTCCCGCCCCTCCCCGCCCCAATCCCAGTTGAGGTAACCACGGCTGGCACCCCGCAGAGGACGCGTTTGCCTGACACCCGCAACGCCATCACGCACAAATTCATGGTGGGGGGCCACAAGGGTTACCTGACTGTGGGGATGTACGACGACGGCACGCCGGGCGAGCTGTTTGTCTCCATGGCCAAGGAAGGGTCCACCATCGGGGGCCTGATGGACTCGATTGCCACCATGATGAGCATAGCCCTCCAGTACGGCGTACCCGTCGAGGTCATCTGCAACAAGTTCCGCCATCAGCGCTTTGAGCCTTCGGGGTGGTCAGGCAACAAGGAGATCGGACACGCCTCATCGATCATCGACTACGTGGCTGCCTGGCTTGAGATCCAATTCGTGGGCAAAGAGAAGAATGAACTCCCTGCCCATATTGTGGAGGACATAGTTGAAGAGGCAGCCTACATCGCGGCTAGGGTCAAGTCTCCGGGCGATGTAGCGCGCCAGTTTCAGAGTGACGCGCCGCCGTGCCCCACCTGTGGCCATATCACGATCCAGAGCGGCAACTGCCACAAGTGCGCCAATTGCGGCGAAAGTGTCGGCTGCTCCTGATGGTGTGTAGTTACCAGTGATGAAAAGCCTCGCAGCGCAACTTATCGGAGAAACCACGATGGCCGGGGATGTTCCGCCCGTTCTGGCAGGTGGCCAGTCCCATGCCCTCAAGGGCGTCGTCGACAGGCCCATGGGAAAGACTCGCAAAAAGAAGCGATCCGAGGCCGAGGCCAAGGATTCTCGGCGTGTAAGAAATAGCCTTGTGGCCGGACTGCTCGGCGTGCAGGAGGGAGGTATCTTCCCTGGGGACGCCAAGGTGGTCGGGTCCTCAGACGCGTCGAACAACGCCCTGGCCCTGGACGACTTCACGGAGCCGGATCAGGGCGTGTCTGACCCCTACAAGGGTGACGTTGAGCCACTGATCGACCCATCTGTTGCCCTGGTGGCCCCGGATGTGACTCCGAACGCTTTGAAACCGATGGACCCATCGTCCATTCCAGGGGCTGACAAGGGAGCTCCCCCTGAGCGGGAGATGCCGACGCCCCAACCGACGCCCCAACCTATTTCCACGGCCCCGCCAGCTGCGCCAGCCGCACAGGCTCCCCCTACTGACTCCGCTCTTGGTTCGTCGAACAACGCGGTCAATACGATGGACATGCTGCTTGGAAGAAAACGCGGCGCCCAGGAGTCAGCTTCATCGGGATCGGCCGCACATCCGGCCAACGTGACCCCAATCAGCGAGGCGGCAGCGATGAGCAGCCTCCCAGGGATAACCCCCATCTCAGACTCGATCAGCGCCGTAAACGCCATGTCGGTTGGCACAGGCATGCCGGAGCCAAAACGAGGTGACGGATCACAAATAATGGCGGCTCATCGACGCTTTAAAGGCGCTGGATGAGTGCGAGAGCCATTATAGACACTATCTTTGAAGGGGCCGGGCGCCTGGCCCGTAAGGGTTTAGCCGCCCTGTCGAAGCTCCACTGG
>CALACF010000226.1 GCA_937890245.1 uncultured Flavobacteriales bacterium | reverse complement strand
GAGTTCGGGCGGCAAATCGAGTCGGCCAGAAGCGGGGAGAATGCCCGCCGCCCAGACGGCACGATCACCATCAAGCAGGACCGATCCGTCGTGGAGCGGGCTGGCCTTTTCGAAGAGTGCCAGCAGCAAGGACGCGGACCAGACCGCGTCAATTTGGATTGCGCCCGTCGCCAGATGCGAGGGGTCGCCGCCGAGACGAATGATAATCAGGGCGCCTAGTTTTCGGCGCTTGAGCTCCTCACAAGTTGCCACAAGGGCGGCGCTGTCGAAGCCCTCCTTCGGGGCATCCCCACCGATCAAACGGCGCAGCCATTTTGGCGCCTTATTCAAAATGTCGCGGTGCCCGATCAAAAGCAGGAATTGCCTGAGCTCTTGTTGGAAAACGATGATCAGGGCGATGACGCCAACCCCTATGAATTGGCCCAAGAGCTGGGCAAGCAAGGTCATTTGAAGGGCCTCAACCAGTTGGTAAACAAAGTAGACGGAGAGGATTCCGAGAAAGATTCGAATGGCAACCGTGCCGCGTGTGAGCCGGTAGAGTTGGTAGAGAATGACCGCGACCAGGACGATGTCCAGCAGCTGCCACAGTCCGAAATCAAAGATGTATCCGTCGCTCATAGGGTGGCAAATGTATGCATTGTGGTGTGCAGTGCGAGGCATTCGACGGCCGGTGCAACATCGTGGACGCGCAAGATGCGGGCACCATAGGACAGGGCGATGGCATGGAGGAAGGTCGTGCCGCCCAGGGCGTCCTCAGGGCTGCAGCCGAGTGTTTCGTATATGAGACGTTTGCGAGAAAGTCCGACCAGGACCGGCGCCCCAAGCTCGACAATACAGGACAGGTTGCGCAGCAGTTCAAAGTTTGTCGCTGCCGTCTTTCCGAAGCCAAACCCAGGATCGACCCACACATCGCATCCAGAAAGCGCGTTGAGGCGCTCGGCGAGAAAATTGCGGACATCTGCAGCGACGTCAGAGTAGCGTGGAGCTTTGCCGGCGTCCAAAGGGTCCGCAGCGTGCATCAAGATATAAGGCGTTTGGCGCTCCCGAACCAGGTCGAGCAGTGCGGGGTCACGGCGCCCAGCACTGACGTCGTTCACGCGATGGGCGCCCGCATCCAACGCTGCAGCCGCCACCTCCGCGTAAAATGTGTCGATCGAAATTTTAAAGTCTCCGGGAAGCGCGGCCACCGCCTCCACAATAGGCAAAATGCGCGCGCGCTCTTCAGCGGCGCTGATGGCACGCGCGCCTGGACGGGTGCTCTGGCCGCCAATATCGATCAGGTCGGCACCCTCGGCGATGTGTTTTCGCGCCAAATCCACTGCAGCGTCGCATTGGGCTGTACGAGAATTGGCATAGAATGAGTCGGGCGTCGCATTGACAATGCCCATCACTTTAAAATTGTTCAGATTCATTTAGAAACCTTGGCCACTTGATATGCCAAATATGCGCGATGCCACCGAAATTGCGTCGATGACTGCCACCGATTCGTCCGCCATTGTGCGAACCCTTGCTGAGTACGACGCCCAGAGTGCGAAATGTCGCGCTCTTTTTCTCGACAAGATGCACGACTACGGCACGGCCTGGCGCGTGATGAGGCCCAGTTCGCTGACGGACCAAATCTTCATCAAAGCGAGCCGGATTCGAACCTTGCAGCAATCGGCTACGCGCCGAGTGGACGAGGGCATCGAACCGGAGTTTGTGGGCATCGTCAATTATTGTTTGATGGCCATGGTTCAATTGGCATTACCAGAAGACGCGCTGACTGAGTTGCCTGAAAAAGAGGCGACAGCAGCCTACGACGAGGCCCTGTGCCGCACCCGAGATTTGATGATCGACAAGAACCACGATTACGGGGAAGCTTGGCGGGATATGCGCGTCAGCTCGCTCGACGACTTGATACTCATGAAGCTGTTGCGCGTCAAACAAATCGAGGACCTTCAGGGCCAGACA
>CALACF010000225.1 GCA_937890245.1 uncultured Flavobacteriales bacterium | reverse complement strand
CATCCTGGTAAAAACCAGCGCCGGACGAGATGTCCATAGCATTCGGGTATTCGGCATAAACAGCCTGCAAGATGTCAGTTGCATCGCTGAAGTTGGCGTAAACGCGGTAGGTCGTGCCCACAGCCGAGGTGGCGTGGATTTCATAAGAAAGACCTGTGAAGTCAGCATAGGCTGAGGTTGTGAATGCCACAAGGGCAGCCACGGCTAGTACGAAACGTTGGTGCATTTTAGTCTAAAATCGGTTCGCAAAAGTTAAGGACAACAAATGCAAACCGCCGCATGACATTTATCATCATTCTACCGACACCCCGTAAATACCCCTCTACGGAACATATCTATCGACCGGCAGGCCTGATGTGGACATTTCGTGGAAAACTTGGCCTGCAGCCACCTTGCCCAATTCGACGCCCCATTGATCAAATGAATGCGTATTCCATAAAACACCTTCGACGAATATCTTGTGCTCAAATAGCGCAACCAGTGCACCTATACTGCTGGGAGACAAGTCTTCAAGAAGAATAAATGTAGATGGCCGATTTCCCGGAAATTGGCGGTGTGGATCCTCCGCGGCAGGACGGCCGCGCATCAGTGAGTCGGCTTGGGCAATGGCGTTGGCTACGAGGAACTGATGGCGCGAATCGTTGATTTGGGTCTCGGCCATCGGTGAGGCGACCGCGACAAAGTCGGCTGGATGGATGGCCGTCCCTTGGTGGAGCAGCTGGTGAAAGGCATGCTGGCCATTGGTACCGGGCTCTCCCCATACGACGGGACTGGTGTGGTGACTGAGCGCAGATCCGTCCCGGCCGACCGACTTGCCGTTTGACTCCATCTCTGCTTGCTGTAGATAAGCCGGCAGGCGGTGGAGCGCCTGTGCATACGGTAGGACAGCGCGGGTGGGATGGTTGAGGAAGCTCGCATTCCAGACACCGACGAGGGCGAGCTGCACCGGTAAATTTTCAGAAAGCGCTGTCTTTTGGAAATGCTGGTCCATCGCCCGTGCTCCAGCGAGAAGCTCCTCGAATGCGGCTGCACCACTTCCCAGGGCAACGCTAAGCCCCACGGGGCCCCAGACTGAGAACCGGCCGCCCACCCAGTCTGCGAAGCCAAAGATGCGCTCGGGTGGTACGCCAAAGGCAACAGCTGCTTCCACGTTGGAACTGACAGCCGAGAAATGACGTGAAACGGCTTCTAGGCCCAGCGCGTCCACAATCCATTGCTTAGCCGCCTGGGCGTTTGCCATGGTTTCCTGCGTCGTGAAGGTCTTGGACACCACAACGAACAAGGTGCGCGCTGGGTCCTTTCCGTGAAGTGCCTGCGCCAAATGGAAGGGGTCGACGTTGCTGACGAAGCTTATAGAGGGAGCGCTTTTATTAGAGGCGAGCCGGTGCGGGGCAAGTGCCTCGTGCAACATGAGCGGGCCGAGGTCGGAGCCGCCGATGCCGATATTGACGACATGGTCGAATTGGCCTTCGGTGCGAACGGACTCAGCAAAACCCAAGAAGGCGCGGCGCGTGGCCAGAACGTCGGGCATCACATCGGAGCCGTCCACCTGGAACCGGTCGCCCTTCGAGGCGCGCAAGGCCATGTGCAGAACGGCGCGACCTTCGGTTGCATTGATCTTTTCGCCAGAAAACTGGGCAGCCCTGGCGCGTTCAATCCCCGCTTCGTCA
>CALACF010000224.1 GCA_937890245.1 uncultured Flavobacteriales bacterium | reverse complement strand
GCTCGTAAACACCCAGGTTGTCCTTCGTTCGGATTTGTTCCGCTAAATCCAGCCGCCACGCATCGCCGAGCTTTACGCTGAGCTTGGCTCCAGCCCAGAGTTTGACGTCCACCGTGTCGGGATTGAGCGCGTCTTGGGCCGAAATCTGAAAGGAAACGCCCATCAGCAGCACTGCCGCAATCCAAGCGGCAGGCTTGACCGCCCACCGCAGGCGATCAAAGCTCATCCGCAGAATTCGAGTGGTCTGAAAGCAATTCACCTTTGATCGAAACCTTGATTACAGCTGTATCACGAAGAAGGTCAACGTTGCCGATTTCAACGCGTACAATCTTCACGCCGATGCGAGATTCGAGGTCGGCTATGAGCTCACCGCGCTTCTCCATTGGCAAAAGGTCGACACGGTCATAAATAACGCGGCGGGTCACCAAATGCTCCACGTGGATGACGCGGTCCAGCAAAAATGCGAGGGCCAGCAAGCCTACGTTTCCGAGCAGTAATATCGGCCACGCTGCATCCATCGGTGCCAATGCATTCATCACTGCCAGCGCAATCACCACAAAGAGGTAGGTCATTTCGCGGATCGGGACAGGATTCGTTCGGTAACGAATGATGCCGAAAATCGCGAACAGCCCCAGGGCAAACGCCAGGTCCAACTCCACCCCGCTTAGCACGCGGCACAGTAAGAAGACGGCACTCGAGACCATCATAAATGTGAATACGTAGTCCTTGCGCTTGGCGGTTGTCTGATAAATCAGGCGAACCAAGATCCAGCCGGACAACAAATTCAGGCCGAAATCTATGGCCAGGTGGGTGAGGGTTTCAAGCTCCATTGTTGTTGTGTTTCAAGTTTGGTGGTATCGAACGATGCAGGTAGCGCAATGCCAGTTCAAGATCGCGCAAGGTCGTGCCGTACGTTCGCCGGCGCAAATCCGGATCGCACATCAGGCGTGCAATCGTGTATTTGCTCACGCGCGTGCTGCGCCCCAAGATGCCGTGTCGCTCTTGTGAGGGCCACGATTTCAGCACATCGTGCAAGGGCGTGTTGCGCGTTTTCCGGGGCTGCTTCAGCTCGATAACGGCCAGCGAATCCATGTCTGACAGGCGTCCAGCGGCATCCTCAAACTTCAGCAGACGATCAATCGTCACGCGTTCGCCGCGCTTAAAATCGGCCAATGTGATTCGTTCGAACGAACTCGTCAAGGCCGGGGTGAGCGTTCTATCATGTGGCAAGGCCCCCTTCAAAAAGGCACGCTCCGCCGCGCTCAAGACCGGATCGACACTGGCCTCCGCACGCTGCACCCGATGCTTGAGCGTTCGCCCGTTGTGCATGCGCTCCTTCACTTCGAGAAAAGCCATGCCGCTCGAAGAATAACTGCGGGCCCTAATTTTGTAGCGATGCCCCTTGCCCCGCAAATGATCGACCAAGCAGCCATCTTCGGGCCACTCGAAGTAAAGATTTTCGTACTGCGTGCTGGTTTGACCTTCGACCTCAAGCAAGGAACAACTCCCCTGCAACCCACTCAATATCTGCGGAATCCACGATTCAGGAACGACAAACTTCGAGTCAAATCTGCGCAACAACGCCAGCTCAGACATCGCGTCCAAGGACGTGCGCTGAAATGGCTCAAGGGCCGCTTGGATCGCTTCAAATTGCTGTTGCATCGCCGCCAAATCTATACCCGAATTCCCATGCAACCTCCAGCACGTATCTGCTGTCTTAACCCCGTGAAACCCATCCGCCTTTTTCTGCTGACGCTGCTCGCCTGTTTGCCAATTCTGACCGGCAGCGCACAAATAGTCATCAACGAGTTTTCCTGCGCCAACTACAGCTTGAACATCGGCGGCAACAACGAGGATTTTGTCGAGCTCTACAATGGCACAGCGGCTGCAGTGAATGTTGGCGGTTGGCATCTCTCTGACAACGTCGACAATCCGACAAAGTTTAGTCTGCCCGCTGGAACAACAGTGCCAGCTGGGGGATTCCTGACAATTATTTGCAGCGGGTCGGCCCAGGTCGGTGACCTCTACGCTGGCGGCTTCCTGAACACGAATTTCCGCATCCACCAATGCAAGGAGGAGTCCGTCGTTTTGGCGGATGCCACGGGCGCTATTATAGAATCGTACACTTTTGGACCAGGCGCGGGCGTCGCGGGCGCACCCGGCAGCATTTCGACCAACCGCGCCGACCACAGCTGGGCGCGCGATTTGGACGGCGCCGGCAATTGGCGCGTTTGCACCGACCCAACACCTGACGCCTCCAACGCGGGCACGGCAGCCGGGTCGTTCTACGAAGGCTACGCGCCCACCCCGACCATGGGCGAGGCGCCGGGCTACCACCCTGTTGGCATCGCCGTCGATATTTCAGCGGGCGGTTCAGGCGGTTCAGGCGCGGGCTTCGATATTTACTACACCCTCGACGGCTACGAACCTGGCGTCGGCAGCTTGGCATACGGAGCGCCATTGGCCGTGGATCAAACGGTGGTGGTGCGTGCCATAGCGGTTGACCCCGCCGGCCTCCTCGCCCCGAGCTTTGTCGAGACAAACACCTTTTTCTTGGGCGCAGACAGCCACACAATTCGCGTAGTGAGCGTCAGCGGCGACGGACTCGAGAACGGCCAATGGAACGGCGACGAGCCCATGCACATCGAGTTCTTTAACGAGGACGGCAGCTTCTGGGTCGAAGCCGAGGGTGATTCAAACGAACACGGCAACGACTCCAACGCATATGGCCAGCGTGGCTTCGACTACATCACGCGCGACCAAATGGGCTACGACCATGTGGTCGACGCCGAGCTCTTCAGTGCGAAAAACAGGGGGAAGTTCCAGCGCCTCATTTTCAAAGCCGCCGCCAACGACAACTACCCCTTCGAACCGGGCGCCCACATCCGCGATGCGTACATCCACACCTTGAGCCACCAGGCCGATTTGCATCTGGACGAACGGACCAACGAGAGCTGCATCGTTTACCTAAACGGTCTGTACTGGGGCGTGTACGAATACCGCGAGAAAGTCGACGACAGCGATTTCACCAAGAAGTACTACGACCAGTCGCGCTACGACATCGATTTCCTCAAGACCTGGGGCGGCACCTGGGAGGAGTACGGCGACGGTACGGATTGGTATGATTTGGTGGATTACGCCACAACGCAAGACCTCGCCGTCGAGGCCAACTACAACTACGTCGTTTCCCAGCTGAACGAGATGTCTCTGATCGACTATTTCATCTTGAACAGCTACATGGTTACGATGGACTGGCTGAATTGGAATACCGCATGGTGGCGCGGGCGCAACCCCGATGGCGACGGCCGTCGCTGGCGCTATGCCTTGTGGGACATGGACGCGTCGCTGGGGCATTATATCAATTACACGGGCATCCCTGACACCTCACCCGAGGCCGACCCGTGCAACCCGGAAGCCATGGGCGACGTCGGCGGCCAGGGCCACATCCCTGTGCTCAATGCCTTGATGGAGAACGATACCTTTTGGGCGACATACATCAACCGCTGGGCCGATCTGGGCAACACGTATTTCACCTGTGACTATTTGCACCATGTCTTGGACAGCATGGTCGTTGTGATCGAGCCCGAAATGCAGCGGCAATGCGAGCGCTGGGGCGGTGACGTTGCGGGCTGGGAGGTCGAATTGCAGCAGATGCGCGATTTCATCGACGAAAGATGCGAATCCTCGCTGCTCCCCGGAATGGAGGACTGCTACGATGTGGTCCCCGTAACGCTGACCCTGCTGATCGATGGCATCGGCCAGATCGAGCTGAATTCGGTCGACGTCACGCTCTCCATGGTGCCGTTCACTGGCTGGTATTTTGCCGATGTCCCCATTTCGCTCGAGGGCGAGGAAATTATAGCGGGCGCGGAATTCCTGTATTGGGAGGTGATTGCTGGCGATGTTGTGATTGCCAATCCACAAGCGGCCCTGATCGAGATTTTGCTCTCTGGCGACGCTACCATCATGGCGCACTTTGGGGTTCCCGAGCCACCCGAAATGGTCGCGTTCGACGTCGACCCAGCAGGTGCAGGCTCCATCGTTCTGGATGGTGCAGTGATCGGCCCCTACCCCTTCGTTGAAGAGCTGTTTGACGGCAACCACGACCTCGACGCTTTCGGCGTTTCAGAATGGTGGAGCTTCTCAGGCTGGTCCTTAGAGTCGCCCCTCGGCCTCAATACAATCACGCCTGACTAGGCAGAGGCCGACGCGGTTTTATCTGTCGATACGAGCGGCTCGGTGGTCGCACACTTTGACTACATCGAGCACGTCAACCTGGTTGTCGATGTCCGGCCCGTCGGCTCGGGCCACGTCAATGTGGTCGACCGTGCCGTCGTCTACGACCATTGGGAAAGCGGCTTCGTATCGGGCGGCGTGGATGCGCCCCAGTTGTTTTACGGCTTGGCTGCTGAGAATTGGACGTTCGACCATTGGGAGGTTGACGGCGGTCCTGGCGAGCTGGCGATTTCCCCGACGGCAGCTAAACTGGACGAATTGTCTCTCGCACTGCCTATTGACGGCGACGCACACGTGGTGGGCGTCTTTGTCGAATCCGAACTCTCGTTGTTCATTCCCAACGCCTTCACCCCCGACAATGATGGGCTCAACGACGGCTTCCTTCCTGTGGGCGAGGCTTGGGCCGCAGAGCATTACCGCTTCCAGGTCTTCGACCGATGGGGCCGCGAGGTCTTCAATACGGAGGAGCCCGGCGTGCCGTGGATCGGGCAAAACTTGGGCGCTGGAGCTGGCGGGGGCGCTGGCGAACATTGGGTTCGCGACGGAGTCTATCTCTGGAACGTCTGGATCAAATGGGCCCATGGCCTGGCGCCAGAGCGCTACCAAGGGTCGGTGACGGTGATTCGTTGATTTGGCACACTGAAGGCGGGCGGGCAGTTTGAGGTTACATAAGCCGGTAGCGTTTTCATGTACCCAGCCAAACATGCGTTTGGCCTGGGAATTATGTCAAGCGCCTGGCAGAAGGCATACGAAAAAAGGCCTTCATTGACAAGACGCTCCGAAAACACTCAAGAGAGCAAGGAGGGCACAAACAAATTAGTCACTCCATATCCTGCTAAAAAACTAAGTCCACTTCCGCTATCATCCAGAACGAAATACTCTCCGGGAACAGCCAAGTTCAGCCAATATTCCTGGAAAATATCCCAATCAAAATCATTCATTAAAATTACATGAATGATGCGCAATTCATCCGTTCCGTTCGGCCCCAAGTATGATAGAATTTGGGCGGCATCCCCATTTTCCCTGCTAGACAAACAGGG